>DGED01000002.1:10381-31058 GCA_002385755.1 Caryophanales bacterium UBA3935
AACTTCTTCCATCGCTTTATTCGCGAAACTGTTATCAACGATTACGTTAAAGGGCGCTCTTTTATCGAGTTCCCCCGCTTCTTCCATAACGTCCATCAAGCGGTTAAAACCATCCTCGGCGAAATAAGGCGTTTCGCACCAGGCGTTGATGTCAATGTAACGCTGCATTACGACGGTAAGATCCTCAAGCGATAATTCCTTAAAATGAGGATGGATTACCTCGGCTATTTCCCTTGCGGAGCGCGATTTGACCCAAAGCTGCGCACGGTAGATGGCTTTGGTGAATTTTTGAATAATATCGGCGTTTTTCTTCATATACGCCTTCGTCGCGCAGTAAGCGGTAAAGGGAATCGATCCCGATTCGGCGCCGATCGAGGCGACGATATAGGCTTTCCCTTCCTTTTCCAAAGCCGTCGCCGTCGGCTCGAAGATCGTCACGTAATCCCCCTGGCCGCTGACAAAGGCCCCAGCCATCGCCGCGAACTGGACGTCGGTCCGGACGTTTACCTCGGCATCGGGATCGTCGCGCCCAATTTGTAATCCCTTTTGTTTTAAAACCCACTCCAAAGTCATTTCCGGAACGCCGCCCTTACGGCCGCCTAGAATCTCCTTGCCTTTAAGCATGTTCCAATCCCAATTATCGATTTTCTCTCTTGACATCAGGAAACTGCCGTCGCATTGCGTCAATTGCGCGAAGTTGACGGCGTAGTTTTCCTGACCGCCGTTATAAACATAAATACTCGCCTCCGGGCCCATGAGCCCGATCTGCGCCTCCCGGCCAAGCAAGGCCGCCATCGTTTTGTCGGCCCCGGCCGCAAGAATCAATTCCACCTTCAGCCCTTCCTCTTCGAAGTACCCAAGTTCCAAAGCCACGTATTGCGGGCAATAAAAAACGGAATGCGTCACTTCCGCGAGCACGATTTTGTTACGCCCGCCGCAGGATATTCCAAACAACGCGAAAAACGACACGACTAGCAAAGCTAGCGTCTTTTTAATACTTCTCAAATTCCTTTCCCTCGCTTTTTGATTAATATTTTTTCGATAATATTTGCCCCTTCGTACATTAGATAAGCGAATATCGATAAAACGAGAACGCCCATCATCACCATGTCAAAGCGGAAAATTTGCCCGCCGTACATGATTAAGTTCCCGATCCCGGCGCGGGACACGAGAAACTCGCCGACAATGACGCCGACCCAGGCCATTCCAATATTGATCTTCACGATGCTGATGATGTTCACCAAATTGGCGGGAAACACAAGTTTTGTGAAGATTTGATATTTGTTCGCGTTAAAACTCCTCATCATTTGAATTTTTTCCGGATCGACGTTTATAAAATAGTTATAAGTCGATAGAATCGTAATTACAATCAAGATGGAAATCGCGACGACGACAATCCCCGTCACGCCCGTTCCGGCCCAGATGATCATAATTGGCGCCAGCGCCGTCTTCGGCAGGGCGTTTAAAATTACGAGAAACGGCTCCAATAATTTTGTCAGCGTCCGACTCGACCATAAAATCACTGCGATCAAAACGCCCGTCACGCTGCCGATAATAACGCCCAAAACCGTCTCGAGCAACGATATATAAATATGCTCGAATATTTCCTTATTTTTAGTATAAGTCCAAAGCAACGAAACGATCGAGGAGGGCTTGCTGAAGAGAAACTCGTCGAGAATCCTGAGCCGCGTCCCCGCTTCCCAAAGCGCGATAATCAAGACAAAGAGCAGGATTTGCGAAAGGGTGAGTTTTATCTTGGCGAGACGCCGCGCTTTTTTATGACTCATTAAGCTCCCTCCAAATCTCGTTAAAATATACCCGGAAAGATTCCGATTTCCGGGCGGAAAGCGGCGTGCGTTCCTCGTCGAGCGCGAGATCAATTTTATGAATTTTCTTAATTCTCGCCGGCCGCGGCGTGAGCACGATAATCCTGTCGGCCATGGCGATCGCTTCCGATATGTCGTGGGTCACGATTATCGTCGCTTTCTTCTCGCTTTGGATTATTTTATATACGTCCTCGCTTACCCTAAGTTTCGTCTGGTAGTCAAGCGAGGCGAAAGGTTCATCCAATAACAACAGGCTCGGAGAGATCGCAAGCGTCCTAATCAAAGCAACTCTTTGCCTCATCCCGCCCGACAATTCAAGCGGGTAGTTGTTTCGGAATTCCCACAGACCGTATTTTTTCAGCATATTCAAGACTTTCTCGATATTTTCCCCGGTCAATCTTTTCTTAATTTCCAACCCGAGAATCACGTTCCGGTAAATGCTGCGCCATTCGAACAAAAAATCGCGCTGAAACATATATCCGATTTCGCCGCTCGCGACAATCTCGCCGGCGGTCGGTTTAAGCAACCCGGCAATCAGGTTAAGAATGGTGGTTTTACCGCTTCCCGACGGGCCGACAATGGCGATAATTTCTCCCTCTTCCAGACTGAAATTGATGTTATCCAAGACTTCAATCTCGCTGTCTTGACTATTGAATTTCATGGATACATTTCTTAATTCCAGTACCAATTTATATCCTCCCGTAATTGTTATACAATATTATATTATTAGCGGGCATTAAATGTGTGTAGGCAAAAAAAAAGCCCGTTTAGGCGACCAGGGACGACCTCATGGGTTTTGACATCAATTCAATATAAGCGTAATAATATTAAAAACTATAAATAAAAAAAGGCCCTTGCTTTCCCACCGGAATGAGATTCAGCGTAGACCGTTTTAAGCATGAATATCAAAAAAAACTTTAACGGCTCCCAAACGTTATTCATCCAGATCAAGTTGGATAGGGGTAAAGCGCGGGTCTTTTTTCGCTTCTTCTTCGCTTATTATTTGCGCGACCCGCGTCGAAGCCGCCGCGGCGACCGCCCCGACGACATCGTCAAGGAAAGTGTGGCACTTGACTTGCTTTTTTCCCTCTTCGTTCAGCCGTTTTACCGCTCCCGGCTTATTGACATCAATATCGCCGAAATTGGTTTGTCCGATCACGCCGTAATTGGCGGCGATCGACAATCCGAGAAGTTCGTCGATGCCGAACATGCCGAAATCGCTGAGAATTATCTCCTGCATCGGGCTTCTTAGCTTTTTTTCCTCGGCGAGCCGGTCAAGTTCGATACTTAACTGCACGATATGAAAAATATCGCGGTAAGATAAGATTTTCTCGACGCTTTCCACGCACACGCTCATCGTCAGGTTTTTGTTATACTTTGCCTGCTGGTTATAAGCTATTTCCGCGATTTCTTGAATCGTGACGCCCCTTTCCAAGAGGCGATCGCGATTCATGCGGAACATTTCTTCACGGGAAAAATATACTCTTGAATCCACTATTTAATCTCCTTTGCTTCTTTTATTAATTGCCGGCCTTTGCCGTTTAAAAAATCGCGCGCCATCATCCGGTTTTTACCCGGAAGTTGAACTTCCGTTATCGATATTACCGTGTTCTCGCCGCAGCTGACTTTAAAACAATTTTTCTCCACCGCGGCGATAACGCCCGGCGGATAATCCGTTTTTTCGCCGGCGACCGCGGCGCCGTAGACCTTGATGTTGATTCCGTCAAGAATGAAGTAGGCGCCGGGGTTGGAATTAAGCCCGCGGATTTGATTAAAGACGGCCCGCGCCGGTTTGTGAAAATCAATGAGCTCGTCTTCTTTGGTAAGGTTGTAAGCGTAGGTAACGGCGGCCTCGTCCTGCGGGCGCGGCGTCGCCGTTCCGCTTTCAATCGCATCGATTACTTCCAAAATCATGTCGCGGCCGAGCATGCTTAATTTATAAAACATACTGTCCTGCGTGTCTTCATCCGTAATCGCTATTTTTCTCTGCGCGAGGATATCCCCGGCATCCATTTTCGGCGTCATATATATTATCGAAACGCCCGTTTCCGCGTCGCCGTTAATAATCGCCCGTTGGATCGGCGCCCCGCCCCTATGCCGCGGCAAAAGCGACGCGTGCACGTTTATCGATTTAAAACGGGGATGTTCGATTATCTTTTTCGGAACGAACTGGCCGTAGGCGGCGGTCACGATCAGGTCGGCCTGAAGCGACGCGATAATTCCCGCGGCGTCCTTGATTTTTTCCGGTTGAATTAGCGGGATCCCTTTCTCGTTCGCGTAAACGGCGACCGGCGGGGACGTCGCTTTTTTCTTCCTATGATTGTATTGGTCGGGTTGGCTAACCGCAAGCGCGACCTCGTGTCGGGAATGAATGATATCGAGTATCGGGACCGCGAATTCCGGCGTTCCCATAAAAATTATTCGCAAACTATCACTTCTTTCTATTCGTAGAACCGCGGGTAGCGTTCAAAATTAACTCGCAGTTTCCTGTCGCTGAATTTTTTCTCAACTTCATCGATGAGCGATGACACCAACGGAAAATCGTTATGTTTGATGATTAGCCGCACGCCCCGAATCTTCGACAAATAAACCGGGCCGAGACAATCGCCTTTTTTAAAACGCTTAAAAACTTTTTTAAAGTAATTTGCGAAATAATAGATGTCTTTAAACTCGCCGCTCACCGTTAGTTTATTCAATTCCGCGTAGGGCGGATACGTCGCGTAACCGCGGGTAATGATTTCCTCCCTATAGAAGGAAAGGTAATCATTATTCAGCGCGTCGGTAATCGCGCGGTGATCCAAATTATATCCCTGGATAACCGTTTTCGCCGTCCGGTAATCCAAAGCCTTGGTGATAAGCCGGTAGCACATCTCCGCGCTCCGGTAATCGTCGGCGTAAAGCAGCGCGTCGGCGTTGATGAGCGCGATCAGTCCGATTTCCGGGCTGAGCGCGTCAAGAAGAATATTCGTGCCGATCACGGCGTCAATCTCGCCCTCCTCGAGCGCGAGAATAAAATTCTCGAAATCTTCGGCTCTTTGCAGGGTGAGCGAGGACGCCTTATATAGACGGCGATCGGGATAATAAGCGCGAAAACGCTCTTCCAATCTTTCAAGACCGTAACCGAGATGACGGACGGAGGTCGCCTCGCAATTTTCGCACCTTACCGCCGGAAAACGTTGATTACAATAACGGCAGTGGTAATGATTCTTGTTTTTATAATAAACCAGCCCAATCTTGCATTGCGGGCATTTGATTAGCTCCCCGCACTTATCGCAGATATTGGCCGTGCTATAACCGAGATTGTTCAAAACGAGAGCCGCGGTCTTGCCGGCCGCCCAGACCGCCTCGACTTCCCGGCGCAGGGCGGAAGTAAGAAGCATATCGGACGGTTCTTCGCGGGCGTTGACAAGCGCGAACCGCCGTTTTTCCTTCTTGATAAGTTCGAGGAGGAAATACTCGGCTTGATGATAGCGATAATAAGAAACGACGCTCGGCGCCGAAGTCGCGAGAACGAGTTTCGCCCGGTGATAATCGGCCCGATATTTTAAAACCTCCAGAGCCGAGTACTTCGGGGTTTGCTGGTTGATATAACTATGATGATCCTCATCCGTAATAATGATCAGGCCGATATCGGAAAGCGGGAGAAATACCCCCGCAAGGGTGGTAATCACGAGATCGACGTCCCCGGCGATAACGTTTTGAAAGCCGTAATAAAAATCGCTTTCCGATAGCAGCGATGAAAAAACGCTGACGCGCGCGGCCGAAAGGCCTTTTCGGAAATAATTAGCGAGCGAAGTAACCGCGAGCATCGTCGGCGCGAGAATCAAGGCTTTCTTTCCCGAAGCGATCGTCTCGCTTACGGCGTCAAGGCAAAACCGCAGGCGGAAATCCTCGCTGTCGGCGTAAAAAAGAAACGGTTTGCCGGAAAGCCGCCGGAACTTTTCCCGGATTTGGTTCTCGTCGAAATCAAACGTGATTTTGACCGGTTTCGCTTTCGTCGCTTCCGCCGGCGGGTAAGCGGGAATCATCGCGAGAATTCCCCGCTTCGCCATAAGGTTAATTACGAAATCGCTCGCTCCGGTGTTTTCCTTTATTTCCTCGACGGTCGCCGCGTCTTTCGTTTTTAAATAGCCGAATACAGCCTTTTGTTTCGCGCCGCGCGGCTCCTCGGAGGAGGCGAGTCGGTATGTTTTGATTATTTTTCTTTTCCCGTACGCGTAAACGTCCGTTTCGATCTCCAAATCGCCCCTTTCCGCGGCGGCGCGGATATCCTTGTAATAAGGCATGACCTCGGCGGTTAGGGGGATTCTTTTCCTGTTTTTAAACAAATCTTGTAAATGTCCGGGGAGGGATTCGCTTCTTAACGCCTTGACAAAGCGGCGGAGACGGCTCTGCATAAAGGCGGGATACATTAAGCGAAGACAATGGGATAGCGAAGATTTTGTCGCGTTGCTGATTTCGCGGGCGAGAGCAATCTGCTCCTCGGTTAGGCCGCGATCGAAATCGATGACCTCGATAATTTCTTTAATCGGGCCGTCATAATCTGATTCCGCGGCGAGTTCGATAACGTAAGCGAGGGTTTTTTGAAAACCGAACTCGACGAACACGCGGGAACCAACGTAAATATAGTCCCGGTATATTTCCGGCACGGCGTATGTGAACAAATCGTCGGAGCCGGTCACAACGTCGACGCATACCTTCGCAAACATCATTCGCCGCCCCCGGCCAGGCGGTAAGCGCCGTATAACCCCGCGTCTTTTCCGCGCAAAGGCAAAACGATGTAAGACTCTAGGTCGGACATCCGCCGGTAACGGTAGTAGCCGTTATTTACAAGATCGAAATATTTCCTAGTCTTTGGAAGCAAATTTTCCTGATCGGCGACGCCCCCGCCGACAACGATCTTGTCGGGCGCGAACGCGAGCGTGTACGCAAACAGGGCTTGTCCCAAATAGTAGCCCTCAAGTTCCCAAACGTCATCAACGGAGGCAAGTTCCTCCGGGGTCATTTGGTAACGATCCGTTAAACTGCGCCCGCTTGCGAGTCCCTCGAGACAATTGTCATGATAAGGGCAAACGGACGGGTGACGGTCGTTATCGCGGCGGATGACCTGCAAATGACCCAGTTCGGGGTGATGGGCGCCGCGAAATATTTTCCCGTCAACGATAACGCCGATGCCGATGCCGGTCCCGACCGTGACGTAGACGATGTTTTGGGCGGTCCCGCCCGCTGCGAAATATTCCCCCAGCGCCGCGACGCCGACGTCGGTATCCAGATAGACCGGGACGCGGAGGCGCTCGGCGCAATAGCGATATATGTTGAATTGACGCCACTTTTCCTTCGGCGTTTCCGTTATCAAGCCGTAATCGGGATCGTTCTCGTCAAGAATAATCGGACCGAAAGCGCCGAGACCAACGGCTTTTAAAGGATAGGAACCCAGAAAACAAGCGACGGGTTCGAGCGTTGTTTCCGGGTCTCTCGTCGCGATTGTCATTTCTTTGATTTTTTCCCCGTTCCGATAAACTGCGGCCCGGAATTTGGTGCCGCCGGCTTCAATCGCGCCGTAATACATAATTTCACCTCATCCTTTTGTCATATTTTAACACAATTATACAAAAAAATAAAGTCATTGCCATTGTGATTTTCGTCGTATGAAAAAAAAGACAGATTTACTCTGTCGCCTTTCCGCTAGCTTCCTTTTCAACCTTATCGATAATCTTGATTTTTCCGCTGTGAACTTCCTCCAAGGCGATCCCGATGCTCTTTTTATTTACGGGGTTCTTTACCAAAACCTTGGCGCCCGGCAACGAAATGTCGCGCGCCCTTTTCGCGACGCCGACCGTCAGCCGGTATTTCGATTTCGTTTTTTCGATAAGCTGGTCGATGGAAGGATAACGCATACCGTCTTTTTTTCTGTTCATCTATTCCACTCCTAACATCTTTTTGTAGTTTTTCAAAACCCGCTTCACGGAAGCGTGCTCGGATCTAATTATCGCGAGAATCTTGTCGGCCGCGTTCTCCACCGTGTCGTTAACGACGATATAGTCGTATTTATAAGCCAGGTTGATTTCGCGTTTGGCTTTTTCGATTCTTTGCCGGATAACTTCTTCCGATTCCGTGCCGCGGCGACGCAACCGGTTGTATAGGGAATCCAGGGAAGGCGGGGCGATAAAGATAAAGACCGCCTCCGGCATTTTTTGTCTTACTTGCTCGGCGCCCTGAACCTCGATTTCCAAAACTACTTCGAGGCCTGCGTTCAAATTTTCCGACACGGCTTCAAGCGGCGTCCCGTAATAATTGCCGATAAATTCCGCGTGCTCCAGCATTTTGCCGGCGCGGATATTTTCTTCGAATTCTTCCCGCGTCACAAAATAATAGTCGTGTCCGTGGACTTCTCCGGCGCGCGGCGGGCGCGTCGTCATCGACACGGAATACACGAGATTATGACCTTTCATCGCGAAGAGCGCGTCGCGCACGGTGCCTTTCCCGACCCCGGAAGGGCCCGAAAGAACGATTAAAAGACCCTTGTCGTTTAATTTCATATTGCATCCTCGATTTATATTTATATATATTTTACCACAAAACAAAATAATAATAAAGAGGTTTTTTTTAATTGTCTTGTGTGTTAAAATATATGCGGTGAACAATTATGAGCTTTGACGGCGTTTTTATCCGCCATTTATGCCGGGAATTACAAAACACCATAAAAGGAGCGCGCGTTAACCGCGTTAAATGCCTCGACAAGGCCGTTTTCGTGCTGGAACTAAGCAAGGGAAGCAACCTTCTTTTCAGTCTGAGCGGCGCGGGAACGCATTTCCGTCTGATCAGGTCCGACTATACCCCGTCGGGAATTACTTTTCCTTTTCTCACGGCTTTGAGGAAACATCTCGAGTCGGGCTATATCGCCGATTTTTATCAAATCGAAAACGACCGCATCGTCGTCTTTGAGATTGAGAAAGCCGATTATTTGGGTTACCGGGAACGCTCCCGACTTATCGGGGAAATGTTCGGCCGGAACGCCAACTTGATTTTAACCGACGAAAAGGGCGAGATTATCGACAGCCTGCGGAAGACCTACGTTCTAAACGATAACGACAAGCGGATCGTCGTCCCGAAAGCGAAATATCAAATTCCCGCCGCGGACGCGGAACGCGTCAATCCTTTCGCGACCGACGCGGTTTGCGAGCAAAATATCTATCAGGGCGTGTCCAATCTTTGCTACGGGGAGATCGCCTACCGCCGGGATCTTTCGTTCCTTGACGGGCCGACGACGCCGGTTTTGATTAAGCAGGATAATAAGACCCGTTTTTATTGCTTGGATCTGACTCATATCGAGGGTGAGCGCCAATATTTTCCCGATTTGTCGTCGCTTTTGGAAGAATATTTCCTGACGATAAGGAAACTAAATATTCACAACGCCGAGCAAAAGATTCTCGAAAACTATTTGAAAAGGGAAACAAACAAAGTACGGAATAAATTGAAAAAGCAGCGGGAAGAATTTCGCGCCGCGCGGGAAAACCTAAATCTTAAAGAAACGGGCGACCTTCTCGCCGCGAGCCTCCACCTGATCAGGGAAGGCGATAATAAAATCACGGTTTGGGATTTTTATCGCGACGAGAAACGGGAAATTACTTTAAACCCGAAACTCTCGCCGGCGGAAAACATGGAGGCGGTATTCGCCAAATATAGAAAAGCGAAACGGACGATCGAAAGCCTTAACGAACAAATCAAGGCGACGGAGGAAGAAATCCGCTATCTCGAGACCCTGGAAGAGCAGATCGCCATGGCCGGAACCGGCGGTCTGAGAGAAATAATCGAGGAATTGGGGCTTGTAAAAGCTAAACAGGCCTCAAAAAAGAAACCGCGCCCGCAGTATCTCGTTTACAAGGACGGGGCGGGAAACATGATAATGGTCGGGAAGAACAATCTTCAAAACAATTACCTTACGCACAGGGTAGCCCGGAAAAACGATTACTTCTTCCACGTCAAAGGCGCGCCGGGAAGTCACACGATTTTGCGGGCGGCGGAACCGACGAACGAGGCGATTACTCTCGCCGCGACGATCGCGGCTTATCACTCGAAAAACCGTTATTCCGCCAACGTCGCCGTCGACTACACGCTCGTTAAGCACGTAAAGAAGATTCCGGGAGCCAGAGGCTCGTTCGTAACCTACAGCAATCACAAAACCGTCTTCGTGACGCCCGATTGGGAATTCATCAAGAACAGCACTACTTAGTTTTATAAATCACCATCGCGCCGTAACAATAAATTTGATCTTTATAGTCATACATCGTGCTGATCTGGAATTTGATGTCGATAACGTCTTCATCGTCCAGCGTTTCCAAAAAATCATTCAAGGCGTCTTCCAAATCTTTTTCATGATTCTCATCAAATAGCTTCACTTTCATAAAAAAACACCCCGCTAAATGGTATCATTTTACCGGGGCGGAATTTGTATAATACTGACAGAAAGCCGTAAGCGGGCAAGTTTCGCAGCGCGGCTTTTTTGTTGTGCAATGATAACGCCCGAAATGAATCAGGCGAAGATGCAGTTTGTGCCATTCTTCCGGCGGGTAAAGGGCGCAAAGCGCCTCCTCGACCCGGGTCGGGTCTTTTGAGGTTGCCAACCCGAGGCGGTTTGTCACGCGCAAAACATGGGTGTCGACCGCGATCCGGGGAATGCCGAAACCCTCGCTCAGGATTACGTTCGCCGTTTTCCGACCGATACCCGGAAGCGCGAGCAAATACCCGGGGTCGGGGACGATCTTCCCGGCTTTTTCCGCGACCAACCGGCGGCTTAAATTGATCAAATTACGCGCCTTTGTCGGGGCGAGACCGATCGTTTTTATCAAGTCCCGGAGTTCCTCGTATTCGGCTTCCGCCAGGGCGAAAAAGTCGGAATAACGGGCGAACAAAGCCGGCGTCGCCTTGTTTACCGCCTTGTCGGTCGACTGCGCGGATAAAATCACGGCGACCGTGAGCTCGTATAAGTCGCGGTACTCCAGCTCGGTCTTAATCTCCGGAAACATCTTTTTTAAGATTTCCAGGATCTTATTTGCTTTTGACATATACTTTCTTGAACAAATCCTGGATTCGTTCGCCTTCCTTCGGTCGCGCGATCTTGGGCGCCGGTTTTTCTTCTTTTGCGAGCAACCGGTCGATATAATTCACGCTTCTATACTTGTTCTTAAGGGATTTAAGAATCGCTTCCTCAATTTTCCGGTGATCGTATTTTTTCTCGATATACCAGCGCGACACGATTTCCAACTCGATCGGGCTTAGTGTTTTCTTCAGCTCGCTTTCCAACAAACGAACCGCGTATTTGATCTTCTCGTTTATTTCCGCGTCGTTAGCTTTCGCCTCCGAATCCTCAAGCAAATAGGCGAGGCGACGGTAAGTCTCGTCAAGGCTGAATATCTCCTTGGCGTCCTTTCCCGACAGCTCCAGGGCGATAAAACCGCGCTTTACCAATTCGACAATGCGTTTCCCGCATTCGGACTCGTCAATTTTCATCGAAGAGGCGACGGCGCGAACGGAAAAAAGCCTCTCCCCCCGCTTTAACAAATCGTTTAATCTAATCAGGATTATCGCGTCTGTCTCGTCGAGGTCGAGTACGTAATATTTTTCGATCAAAAGCCGGTCAAATTGAATAATGTTGTTTTTTATTAGATTAAACATGCTTATCCTCGAGTTACATCAGTTTTTTTAAAGCCGTCTCGGCCGCGTTTTGCTCGGCCGCTTTTTTGGTCTTTCCCGAACCGGTCCCCAGTTTTTTGCCGTTATGATAGACGCTGACAAAAAACCTCTTGTCATGCGGCGGGCCGGTTTCTTTGTCCAGGACGTATTCGACGTTTCGCCGGCTTTCGCTTTGGATTAGTTCCTGCAATCGGCTTTTATAATCGATAAAAAAACCGGGCTCGGCGCTATCGATATACGGAAAAACAATTCGTTCCAAAATCTCTTTAACAGCCGAAAGGCCCTTGTCTAGATAAACCGCGCCGAGAAACGCCTCGAACAAGTCGCCCAGAACCGACGCTTTTCTCATCCCGCCCTGCTCTGCCTCGCCCTTACCGAGCATAATCGCCTCGTTCAACCTAAGCGCCAAGGCGTAGCGGCTGTTGGCGGTGGCGCAGACGAATTTGGCGCGGGTTTTGGTGAGCACGCCTTCCGGCATGTCGGGAAAACGCAAATACAAATACTCCGCGACCAAAAAATTCAAAACGGCGTCGCCCAGGTATTCCAGCCTTTCGTTGCTTTCGACATTATGCTCGTTGGCGTACGATTGGTGGGTAAAGGCCGTAAAGTATAGTTCTGTCTCGCCCGGCTCGACGCCGGCGCTTCGGACCGTGGGAATTACCAGCCGGCGGCTATTCAAGACCAATCCCTTCCTCGGCGATCACTTTTTTCATTTTCTCGATAACGTTACCCAGGACCGTCCTTCGCGCCTGGGCAATGGCGTTGGAAAACGCGTAACCGTCGCTTGAGCCATGCGCCTTGACGATCACCCCGTCGACGCCGAAAAGGGTGGCGCCGCCGATCTCGTCGGCGCTGAATTTTTTCTTGAACTTATTGAAAACCCCCTTCATAAACAAATAGCCGATTTTACTCGCAAATGATTTTTTAATTTCCGTTTTGAAAAACCCGCCGACGGCGCGAACGGTGCCCTCGAACGCCTTCATAATCATGTTCCCGGTATATCCGTCGGTAATAAGTATGTCGCAGGGGGTCGAGAGGATTTCCTTTCCTTCGACGTTGCCGTGAAAGTTAACGAGCGGATTCGCGCTTAAGAGCGCGTAGGCCTCATTTTCCAACTCGCGGCCCTTTCCCGGTTCCGTTCCGACGTTCATCAAGCCGACCAAAGGCCGGTCAATGTCTCGCGTCTCGCGTAAGTAAATCGTCGCGTACTGGGCAAGCTGTAAGATATGTTCGCTTCGCAACTCCAGGTTGGCGCCGACGTCCAAAAGCAGGCGCGTTTTGCCGTCAAGGTCCGGCAAATTCGGACAAAGGGCGGTCCGTTTCATTCCCTTGATCCGCCTGACGATTAAATGGGCCGCCGCGACCACTCCCTGGGTCGGTCCGGCGGTAACCGCCCCGGCCGTTTCCCCGTCGCGCACGGACTGGAAAGCCTTGACCAGTGAAGTTTCGCGATTGCGGCGGACGGCGCTGATCGGGTCTTTCTCCCCCATGTCAATTTTTTCGGGGGCGTGAACCACTTTGACCCGCTCCGCCGCTTTCAAGCGTTCCTTGATGATTCCGGCGTCCCCGTAAAGCGTGAATTCCAGGTCGGGAAACCTTTCAAGGGCGATATCGACGCCTTTGATAATTTCAAGCGGGGCGTGGTCGCCGCCCATGATGTCAATCGCTAATTTAACCATATTTTTTCTCCTAATTTAGCATCTCTTTTTTGGTAACGTAATTCTCGTGCACGATCTCGTGGATTTTTTTATATTCGGGGTTATTTAACAGTTCGCCGCTTTCGATTACCCGTTCGGCGAGATCGTTAACCTCTTCGAGCAAATCCTTGTCCATAACCAAATCGGCCATTTTAAACATCACGTTTCCCGTCTGCTTTTCCCCGAAAAAGTCGCCGGGGCCGCGCATCACGAGATCCTCTTCCGCGAGAATAAACCCGTCCGTCACCTCCGCGACGAGTTTCAGCCGCTCTACGGACGTAGAAACGGTCGAATCGCTCACTAAAAAACAATATGACTGCTCGTCGCTCCGCCTTACCCGACCGCGCATTTGGTGGAGCTGGGCGATTCCGAAACGGTCGGCGTCCAGAATGACGACGGTCGTCGCGTTAATCACGTTAACGCCGACCTCGATGACGCTCGTCGAGACGAGGATCTGGGTTTTGTTTTGCGCGAAGTCGTTCATCACCCGTTCTTTTTCCGCCGGTTTCAGACGGCTGTGAATGAGGCCGATCTTGCAGACGCCCCGGAAATGAACCTTGAATTTCTCGTATATCTCGGTCGCGTTCTGTAAATCCATGACTTCCGATTCCTCGATCATCGGGCAAATAACGTATGCCTGCTGGCCTTTGTCGATCATCGCCCGCAAATGGGCGTACACTTCCGGCATATCTCGATAACTCATGTATTTTGTGATCGGTTCCTTCTTGTTTCCCGGAAGAGTCTTAATCACCGAGATATCCGATTCGCCGAGAATCGATATCGCGAGCGTCCTGGGAATCGGCGTCGCGCTCATTTTCAAGTGATCGATTAAATGACCTTTCCCGACGATCGATACTCGCTGCCGGACGCCAAACCGGTGCTCCTCGTCGGTGATGACGAGTCCGAGCCGCTCGAAAACAACGTCTTTTTGGAAGAGGGCGTGAGTGCCGATAACGATATCGATATCCTTATCGCCCAGCCCGTCGATAATCTCCTTTTTGTCTTTTTGCCCGACGGAGGACGATAACATCACGATTTTAACCGGCTCGCCTTCGAAAAGCCGTAAAAACGTCCGGTAATGTTGTTGGACCAACACCTCGGTCGGCGCCATGATCGCCCCTTGGTAGCCGGCGGTAATGACGGCGTAAAGGCAAATCGCGGCGACGACGGTTTTTCCGCTGCCGACCTCGCCCTGAAGCAAGCGGTTCATTTGATAGGGCGCGGCGATATCGCCTAAGATCTCGTTTACGGCCTTGATTTGATCGTCCGTCAGTTTAAACGGCAGGCGCGAGATAAAATCCGCGACTTTCTCCCGGTCGTAAGGAATGGCGATCCCCTGCGGGAAATTCTTTCGCATATATAACAAGTATTTTATCTTCAGTTGGTATAAAAACAATTCCTCGAACTTAATCCGCCGGATGGCGCTGGCGATCTCGTCGTTATCCTCGGGGACGTTAATATAGCGCACGGCGTCCCGGTAGCCGACGAGCCCGTATTTTTCCCTGATTTCCCCCGGCAGAACGTCCTCGAGTTGATGGCAAAAATCATCGTAGACTTTTTCTTTAAGATCAAGCATCTTGGCGTCGGTAATTCCTTTGATGTTAAAGACGGGAGTGATGTTATTGCTTAGTTCGTCAAAATGAATTTCCGCCGCGGTAAAGGACTTCAGATTGTCGTTTAATTTCCCCGTCAGGCGAACGTAAACGCCGTAATGAATTTTCGACCGCAGAAACTGGCGGTTAAAAATCGACACGCGGATTCGTCGGCCGTCGATGTCGGCGTAAAAACTAAGCAAGACAAGTTTCGGGCGGATGGTTTTAATCATCGCCCGCGTCTGAACGACGCCGGCGATTGTCACGTTCGTGTTGGGAACAACGTCTTTGATATGGCGGACGGTATAATCGTTAAATTTGGTGGGAAAATTAAGCAAAAGGTCCTCGACGGTATGAATATTGTGTCTTTTCAATGTCGTGACCATTTTCGCGGTTAAGTAGCCAAGATTGCTTAATAAAGTATTTTTCATCTTATTCTCCCATCTTTAGAGAAAAAAGGGCGTCAGCCCTTATATTATTCGACTGCCAAAATATAACTGTAGACCTCCTGGTTTCCTTCGATAACATCGATCTCAAGTTGGTCATAATTTCTTTCGATATATTTTACCAGTTCGTTTATCTCTCTTTGACCGACGTCGGCGCCGTAAATCACGGTGATGATTTCTTTCGTGTCAGTCACGGCTTCCTTAAGCAAGCCTTTAACGGCGTCGAGCGCCTTTTTGCCGGTGGCGACGATTTTGTTATCGCAGATACCGATATAATCGTTTTTCTTGATCTTAAAGCCGTTAAACTCGGTATCGCGGACCGAATACGTCACCAACCCGGTCGTCACGTTTTCGATTACTGGCATAATATCGGCGATTACTTCTTCCGGCTCGCCGTTAAGATCAAGCATCGTCAGCGCCGCGAAACCCTGGGCGATGCTTTTCGTCTCGACCACGTGCACTTTGCTTTCGCTGTAAATCTTCGCCGATTGGCTCGCGGCGAGAATGACATTGCCGTTATTGGGGAAGACCAAAATATGCTCGGCGTTCAAAGTGTCGTAGCCGCGGATAAAGTCTTCCGTCGACGGGTTCATGCTTTGCCCGCCGTTAACGACGAAGTCGGCGCCCATTTCCTTAAAGGCGTTAATCAAGCCCTTGCCGGCGGCGACGACGACGATCGCGTATTTCTTCCTGATTTCCGGGCGTCGCGGCGGCTGGTAGTGCTCCTCGCCGCATTCGCACGGGCCTTCTTCGGCGTGCGCGACCTGGCTTTCGTTATGCTGAATCGTCATGTTTTCAATCTTCAAGTGTACGTATTCGCCGAATTTTTGCCCGACGTTAAGGATGTCTCCGGGTTTTAACGTGTGGATATGCACTTTAACGATATCCTCGTCCACGACGGTTACGATCGAGTCGCCCAAAGGCGTGAGCATTTTCGTGAGCATCTCTTCCTCAAACTCGTCCTTGTATTCCGGCGACAATTGCAAAATAAATTCCGTGCAATAACCGAACTCGACGTTTTCAACCTTGCTTACGAAACGCGTTCCGACGGTATGCATGGCGGTCTTAACCGGTCTTTCCGACACGAAGCGGCCTTCCACCGCTTCCGCCATTCCCTCGAGAATATATACCAGTCCCGCGCCGCCGCTGTCGATAACGCCGGCTTCCTTCAGGACCGGTAATAATTCCGGCGTCCGCTCGAGCGAGGCTTTTGCTTCGGCCAGAAACTCGGAGAAAAACTCGTTAATCGTCATCCGCGACGAGGAAATCGCCAAGAGTTTTTCCGTCGCCTCGCGGACGACGGTTAAAATCGTTCCCTCGACCGGTTTCATAACCGCTTTATACGCCTGCTTGACGCCGGCGTCAAAAGCCCTTGCCAGGTGGATCGCGTCGGCTTTGGCAAAGCCTTCAAAGCCCTTGCTCAGGCCGCGGAATAATTGTGACAAGATGACGCCCGAGTTTCCCCGGGCTCCCATCAGCATTCCCCGCGACAGTTTTTTCGCTACTTCATGAAGGTTGGTTTCGTTTAAAGCGTAAATCTCGTTTACGCCGCCGTCAATCGTCAATTTCATGTTGGTGCCGGTATCCCCGTCGGGGACGGGAAATACGTTCAACGCGTCAACTTCTTTGTAATGGAGTTTCAAGTTTTCGGCGCCGTTGGCGACCATCGCCTTAAACAAGGCGCCATCTATCTTCTTAATTTGCATATAAGTGCCCCCATTTTATTGTATATCTGTTTTTTTATTATATCATATGATATTTTTTTAAGCAAGTCCAAAATATCCTCAGAGATGACAATATCTCCTGAATTATTTACCAGGCGGCGACAGTCCCGTCGGCGCGCGACTCCGTCGCCCCGACCAAAACGCCCGTTTCCGGATGACGCCATATCGATTGGCCGCGGCCGAAACTGACCGGGGAATTCTCTACTTGAACATTATGGCCGCGCCGGGCGAGGCCGGAAACTAAAAAGTCGGGGAAATTTTGTTCGACCTTGACGGTTTTGCCTTTGATCCATTGCCAGCGCGGGACGTCGAGCGCGGCCTGCGGGTTCATATTGTAATCGATACTGTTCGTAATAAACTGCAGATGCCCCTGCGGCTGCATAAAGCCGCCCATGGCCACAAAAGGCCCGACCGCTTGGCCGCCTTTCGTCAGAAATCCGGGGATGATGGTATGATAGGTCTTCTTTCCCGGCTTAAGGCAATTAGCGCGGGCGGGATCGAGCGAGAAGGTGTGACCGCGGTTTTGCAGGGAAATCCCGGCGCCGGGAACGACCAATCCGGAACCGAACCCCATGTAATTGCTTTGGATGTACGAGACCATGTTCCTCTCGCCGTCGGCGACCGCGAAATACACCGTGCCGCTTGAGTCGGCGTCGCTATCGGTAAGCGCGCCGGAGACGGCAATCGCCGCGTCGACCGCGTTTCCCCCTTGCTTTAAAATCTCAAGCCCCGCTTCCGCGGCCAAGGGGTTGGAAGCGGCGACCATGCCGCGTTTGGCGTAAACCGGTTTTCGGCTTAACTGGAACGGATGATAATACGGACTGTTCGCAAAAGAAATGTCCCTCCTTGACGATACTTCAGTTATTATATTACGTATTGACGAAATATTCAAGTATCATTGTTTTAACCGAAACGCAGGATTTTTCTTGCTTTAAGCGAACGTTTATGATATAATATCATGAGTATGAAAGACAAATCCTAATAAGGAGGGATAGAATGGCCCGCAAATGTCATATCACCGGACTCGGGACCGTATACGGAAACAAACGCCCGCACTCTTTAAAGGCTTCCCGCCGAAGCTGGAAGGCCAATCTCCATAAAATCAGAATCAAAGACAAAGACGGAAAAATAAAAAGAGTATATGTTTCAACCCGCGCTATGAGATCCGGATTAGTCGAAAGGGCATAAAAAAAAAAGGCTTAAGCAGCCTTTTTTTCTTTTTTTGAAAACAATTGTATTATTTTACAAATGATGTAAGATAAAAACCTTGGCAACCTTACGACATAAATCCTCATAACCGATCCCTCAATTCACTTAATTATATGTCAATGGCCGCCGGTTTATACTATAATGTTTCGATCACCAATATTTTTTTGCCGTTAACCTTGACAAGACCTTCTTCCCCGACGATTTCGTTGCTTAGGCACAAATTATCGAACGGTCGCGGCCGATAGGCCTCGAGCGGGTATTTAAAACCGGAAAGGGTAATCTCCGCCCCGTTCTCGAGAGCGAAAAACGAGCAGTATTTATATTTGCTCTTTTTTACCGCCGTGTCGGAACTAATAACGTAAATCCGGTTTCGCTCGTCAAACATCACCAAACGATAATCGGAATAAGCCGCGACGACGTTTAACGCCGCGATAAAGTGGTCGAGGCGGCCGCCCGTGGCGTTGTAAATCTCGATCCTCTCGCCTTTCATCGTTATCGCTTCCCGGACCGCGAGTTCCAAGTCGCTAAAATCTTTCTCGCGCGGGTATCTCTTTACATTGGAACAATGTCTGATAACTTCCCCGATATCGCAGGAATCAAAATCGCCGACGGCCAGATCGACGTTCAATCCCCGGTCAATAATATGATAGATCCCGCCGTCGACGCCGATTAAAAATTCATCGGGATCGGGGCTGTACAAGTTTTTAAAGCCGTCGACGCCGGCGCAAACGATTTTTATGATCATAATTTTTTCAGGCTTTCGACAGCCGCCCGCCGGTCCTCCGCTTTAAAAATATAAGTCCCCGCGACCAGTATTTCCGCCCCGGCTTCCTTGCATTTTAGTCCGGTTTCCGCGTTAATACCGCCGTCGACTTCAATCAAATATTGGAAGTCACGCTCTTTTTTCATCTCGCTTAAATACTTGATTTTTTCCAGGGAATCCTCGATAAAGACCTGCCCGGCAAACCCGGGCTCGACGGACATGACGAGAACCAAATCGACATCGGCAAGATAGTTTTCCAAAAGCGTAACGTCGGTTTTGGGACGAATCGATATCCCGACTTTGGCGCCGAGATTGCGGATAAAACGAATCGTCTTGGCAACGTCCGCTACCGCCTCGTAATGGAAAGTTATGATGTCGGCCCCCGCCTTGATAAATTGCTTCGCATACAGCGTCGGCTTTTCAATCATCAAATGAACGTCAAAAAGCAGATTGACCTTGCCCTTAAGGGGACGGTAAACGTCGGGACCGATGGTGATATTGGGCACGAAATGACCGTCCATAACGTCAATGTGAAGCAAATCCGCGCCATAACTTTCGACTTCCTTTACTTCCTCGAGCAGTTTGGAAAAATCAGCTGACAAAATTGAAGGGGCAACTAACATTTTAACCTCCGTTTTTTTAATATTTATTTTTTAATATAATCTCTACTTCCCGGTAAAACAACGCGTAGTTTTGATAACGGGAATGCAAAATAACGCCGTCCGCGACCATGTCTTTAATCGCGCATCCCGGCTCGTCAAGGTGCAGGCATCGGTTAAATTTGCACTTGTCGGAATGGGCGAAGAACTCGCGGAAACTATGCGATAACGTCAACAAATCGGGGATATCGAAATCGACGTTCCCGAAACCCGGCGTGTCCGCGATCCAGCCGCCTTCGACCCTTAAAAGTTCGACGTGGCGGGTCGTGTGCTTCCCGCGGCCCAAAGCCCGGGAGATAACGTCGGTCTTAAGTTGAAAAGAAGGATCCAGGGCGTTTAAAAGCGTGCTTTTGCCGGCGCCGCTCTGCCCGGCCAAAACGGAAATATACCCGTCGATTTCCGCTTTTATCTCTTTTACGGGAATCGCGTTAAGCCCGGAAAGATAGGTTTTATACCCAATCGAACGGTAATATTCATTAATTTGGTCAAAATCGCCGCGGTCGGCGAGAAGATCGAGTTTGGTAAAGACAATAACAATCTCGATATCCATGTACTCGATGATCGCGAGCAACCGGTCAAGCAAACGCAAATTCAAATCCGGCTCCCTGACCGAAAAAACAAGGAAAACTTTGTCGACGTTGGCGATTACCGGACGATTGAGTTCGTTTCGGCGCTGGGCGATTTTTTGAATCACTTTATGTTTGGCGTCGAACTCGACCCAATCGCCGACTTTCGGCGCGTGTTCCTTAAACCGAAAAAGGCCGCGCGGTTTGGCGACATGGATTTTATTCTCTTGATCGATAATCGTATATTCGCCGCTAATGGCTTTGATAATCAATCCTCGCATATCATCTCCTTGACCCGTAATTGACCGCAGGCGGCGGCGATATCGTGCCCCTGCTCTTTTCTCGTCACGACGTTAATCCCTCTTTTCATCAGGTAATCAAAGAACGCCCGGGACTTTTGGACGCTCGAACGCTTGAAAACGCCGGTTTCGTTATAAGGAATTAAATTAATATAGCAATTAAGACCCCGAACGAGCGACGCCAGGGCGGCGGCGTCCTCTAG
>DGED01000002.1:31307-33632 GCA_002385755.1 Caryophanales bacterium UBA3935
CGCAGCGCTTTAAACAAAGTCTTAAGATTATAAGCCTTATTGACGCGCATGTAGCGATCGCGTTTTTCGTCGGTCGCGAAATGCAGGGAGACGGCCAGGTTGACCTGGAGGGGAAACTCGCTGAATTCATAAATTTTCGGCGCGATCCCGCAAGTCGAAACGGTAATGTGGCGACTCCCGATCGCGAGCCCCTTGGGGTCGTTGATTATTTTAATAAACTCCAGGACGTTTTCGTAATTGTCAAACGGCTCGCCGATCCCCATGATAACGGCGTGACTTAAACGCTCGCCTTCGCGGCGCAGTTTCTCGTCGACCGCGAGGGCTTGCATGACCATTTCCCCGGCCGAAAGATCGCGAATCTTTTTCGTCTCGCCGCTCGCGCAGAAAAGGCAGCCCATGTTACAGCCAACCTGGGTCGTGACGCATACCGAGTTGCCGTAATCGTGGCGCATCAGGACCGTTTCGATTAGATTGCGGTCATGAAGGCGGAAAAGATATTTTGTCGTCCCGTCGGCGGACACCGATTCTTTAACCGTCTCCAATTCCCCGAAATAAAACTCCTCCCGCATTCGCTCGCGGAATTCTTTTTTCAGATTGGTGATAGCTGAAAAATCGGTCAGGCGGTGGCGATATATCGCCTCGAATATTTGCGTCGCGCGGAATTTCTTGCTTCCGCGCTCTTCCAAATACTTTTCCAAGGATTCGCGGGAATAATCGTAAATATTGGCTTTCATTAATTTTCCACCCGTTTTTCCATGATGCAAATGTAAAAACCGTCGGTGCGGTATTCAAACGGCAAAATCATTCTCTCGGCGATAACGCGCGCGAAGGGAGTCCGCTCCAAAAACGCGGCGATCTGCGCTTCGTTCTCTTCGGGGTTAATCGTGCACGTGGAATAGACGTATTTACCGCCGGGCTTGACCAAAGGCCAGGTCTTGTCGAGAATCTCCCTTTGCAGGTCGATAAGCTCCGCGATCGACTCCCGGTTGATCCGGTATTTCAAATCTATCCTGTCGCTTAACGCCCCTAATCCCGAGCAAGGAACGTCGGCGAGGACATAATCGAAATCCTTCTCGTCCAAAATCTCGCCTATTTTCCTCGCGTCGGCGAGCGCGGTTTTCACATTCCTCACGCCCAGGCGGTAAAAGAGTTTATCCATAAGTTCGATTTTATGACGGTGAATATCGCACGCGTAAATCAAGCCGCCGTTATTCATCAGCGCCGAAAGATGAGCGGTTTTACCGCCGGGACCGGCGCATAAGTCGATTATTTTCGCGTTCTTATCCGGCGCCATCATCTCGGCGACGAGTTGCGCCGCCCCGTCCTGAAAGACCAACTTGCCTTCCCGAAGCAAACGATGCCCGTGAAGGTCGCCGATCACGGAGAGGCCCGAACTGACGATCGGAATACGGTCGAAACCGATGCCGTCTTTCCTCAATTCCGCTTCCACATCGCCCAGCGTCGTCTTAAGAGTGTTAACGCGAACGGAAAGCGGCCGGCTCGCGTTGTTTTCCTTCAGGATCTTTTCCGTCGTCTCATAGCCGTAGACGTCAAGGAAAAAATCGACGAGCCAAAGCGGGTGCGAGTACTCGACGCTCAAATACTCGTTTTTAGGAAGATTCGATAAATCCCGTTTCCCGCCGCGCAAATAATTACGCAGCACGGCGTTTACGAACGAAGCGGCGAAACGATTCTTTTCTTTGGCGATTTTTACCGCTTCGTCGACCGCGGCGAAAGGCGGGATGTCGGTATATTCGATTTGGTACAAGCTTAAATAGAGCAGGTATTTTATTCTCGCCTCCGGCTCTTTCTTCACGAACGGGCGCAGCAAATACTCAAGCTTTATGATGTTTTCCACTGTACCGTAAACGAGTTTGGTAAACAGCCGGCGATCATTTGCTTCAAGTTTATAACGGTTTAAATATCGGTTGACCGTGAGGTTGGCGTAGGCTTTTTCCGCCATTATCTTGTATATCGCCTCCAGGGCGAGTTTTCTAACATTCGTCATAATACATCCAAGGCGCGAAGGAAATTTTTCAAATCCTTGCCTCTGAGCGTTGTTTTTCCCACCTTTCCGTGCATGTTGTCGTCCAAGAGATGAAAATCGCTGCCCCCGGAAATAAGGACGCGCCACTCGCGCGCAAGATCGCGAAATTTTTTCTCATCGGCTTTATTATTGGCGGGATATATCGCTTCGATACCGTCGACGCCCATGCTGATAATTTCTTCCGGTTCAATCTTTTGTAAGAGAACCGGATGGGCGAGAAAAACCAATCCCCCGTTTTCCTTGATTAACTCGATGCCGTCAGGAGTCGAAAGTTTCGT
>DGED01000002.1:33914-36226 GCA_002385755.1 Caryophanales bacterium UBA3935
ATTATCGCGCTCGCGATCGTGCCGCGGGTAATGCTTTCCGTCCCCTCGTACGCGGAAAAATCAATCTCAATGTTAAAAAGTTTCCTCAATTTATCGCGAATCGCGTCGGCGCGGGCGCGGCGGTTTTTTCTCTGTTCCAAAAGCCTCTCCTCCAACCCGCCCGTCGCGGCCGGGTCGGGAAAATACCCGAGAAGATGCACGCTCTCGCCGCGATAATCGGTCGAAAGCTCGATGCCGTAAATTATTTTGGGTCTCGCGGGCGAAAGGGCGATCGCTTCCTTGGCTCCCGCGAAAGTGTCGTGATCGGTGATAGCGATATAGTCGAGCCTGCGGGTCATTTCGAGAATCTCCGGGACGGCGTAGGCGCCGTCGGAATGCGTGGTATGGATATGCAGGTCCGCTTTCATTGTTTTAATCCCATTTCATTGTAAATTAACATAATCATGTATCTCGTTTCCAATTGGCGATAGTACTGACTAAAAAGCGGGGCGGAATTATAATCGATACGGTTCGTGTTCCGGATAACATAGAGCAGTTTATTGAAAAGATCGATCCATTCCGCGAACCTTAACGCGACGACGTCATCCGATGCCAAAAAATACTGGAACTGGTAAGCGTCAATGTAGCTTTTTATCCCGCTATCGTTTATAACGTCAACGAGCGCCTTGACCGTATTGACTATAAGTTCGCCGCTATTATAATAAATATAGTCATAGGCCTCCTGGGGAGACTTATATTGCTGGATCGTTTCGTTGGTTTCTTTAAGCAATTGTTCAAGTTCTTGGTGGGTCTTGTTCTTGCAAAGGCTGTAAGCCGCAATTTTTAGGTTTTGATAATATTGTTTTTGGATATCGCTTAACTGGGTGAAAAGAGCGCGGCTAAAATCAAACAAGTCGTTGATTTTCATAAAGAGCTCGTTATAATCAAAATCGCCTTCTTCCGGCAAGTATTTAAGGACGTCGGCGCGTTTCTTTATCTCGTCGTATATTTTTTTCATCCGGTTGACCTGCTTGTCTACCGTAATCATTTTTTCATTGTACTTGGCGTCGCGCGACGCGACCTTGGCAAACAACTTTAAAAAATAATACTTGTGCAGGATTGTTTGCGCTTTTTTGTCGAAAGCCCGAAGCGATTCCAAAATCCTCTCAACTTTCGTTTTGACGTCAAAACAATCATCCAAATTGTATCGATCGTCAATATATTCGGCTCGCTCGTAATATATCTCGTCGTCGCTTGCTTTGGAGATAAATTTCGTCGGAAATTCCGGAACCTTGATATCTATTTTTTCTTTAGGTTTTTTAAAAAACGAAAATATTCTCATGACAGCATTTCCTTTATTTATATTATTATACCATTTTTTTGAATGAATGTTAAGATAAATGCGTTAAAGGCAAAAAAAAAATAAACGCCGCGCCGGGCGGATAAAACCGCGCTTGCAAAAACGCGCGAAAGTGTTATAACAAAAATAGTTTTGAATAAAAACCAAATAAAGGAAAGGAAAGTCACTGTGAAAATCGCGATAAACGAACAAAAACCAGAGCATTTCCGCGTGAGCTGGGAAGGCCAATACGAGGTGTTCTCGCATTTTGAGTTTGTCTGTGGAATCCCTTCCGCGCTATTTGCTATCGGAACGTATAAAAAGAACGGAAAACCGAATGTCTGCTTTCATGCTTGGAGCGCTTTTCAGGGCGAGGGAGACGGATATTACGTCATACTCGCCGGCATAAGCAAAAATTGCCATACTTACAAAAATGTTTTAAGAGATAAATCCTTCACCGTAAATTTTCTTTCGAAAGATTATTACGACGCGCTGATAAAGACAATCTTTCATAATAAAGACGAGGACAATGAGTTTTTGGCCGGGGGTTTTACCGCCGGGAAAGCGGAAACGGTCAATGCTCCGGTAATCGAAGAAAGCTTTTTAACCCTGGAATGCGAATTAGCCGAGGCGCGGGATCTTTTTCTCGGCAGCCGGACAGTCCTTATTTTAGGTAAGGCGAAGCGCGCGGTCTTAGAGGACAGCCACGCCCACAGGGCGGATAAAAAATACGGCCCCGAAGGTTTCATGTTTAACATCCATTCGCCTATTGATCTGAAAACCGGGGAAGGGGAGGTCTCTGCGGTCGCGACAATGAAGATCGAAAAGTTGGTATAGTATTATAGATTTTTTGAATTTGAAAAAGATCATCGCTGTTTTTACTAGTAAATAAAAGCCAAGGAAATCAGTAGGCCTGATTATTCCTTGGCTTTTTTGAAATGTTATTTACTTCATTTTATTTTTTCAAGTTGTAGAAGGATTTTACGCCGTTATA
>DGED01000002.1:36410-39733 GCA_002385755.1 Caryophanales bacterium UBA3935
GCGACCCGGTCGGTCCGGCTCATCGAGCCGGTCTTGATTTGTCCCGTATTGAGCGCCACGGCGATATCGGCGATAATCGTGTCTTCGGTTTCGCCGGAGCGGTGGCTGACGACGGCGGTATAACCCGCTTTCTTCGCCATTTCGATCGCTTCGAACGTTTCCGTCAAAGTGCCGATCTGGTTGACCTTGATTAAGATCGAGTTGGCGATGCCTTTTTCGATTCCTTGCGCCAGGCGCTTGGTATTGGTCACGAAAAGGTCGTCGCCGACGAGCTGGACCTTCTTACCCAGCCTTTCCGTTAAATACGCCCAGCCGTCCCAATCGTCCTCGGCGAGTCCGTCTTCGATCGAGATAATGGGGTATCTGTCGCATAGGTCGACGTAAAACTCGGCGAGTCCTTTCGAATCGTAAGTTTTTCCGCCTTCGCCGGCCAACACATATTTCTTGGTCTTCTTATCGTAAAACTCGCTTGCGGCGACGTCCAAGGCCAAAAGCACGTCTTTGCCGGGAACGTAACCGGCTTTTTTAATCGCCTCCAAAATAACGGTAATCGCCTCTTCGTTGCTTCCCAGGTTGGGGGCGAACCCGCCTTCGTCGCCGACGGCGGTATTAAGGCCTTTGCTCTTCAAAACTTTCTTCAGGTTATGGAAGACTTCGGCGCCCATCCTGATCGCTTCCTTAAACGTCGGCGCGCCGACGGGCATGATCATGAATTCCTGGAAATCGACGTTATTGTCGGCATGCGAGCCGCCGTTTAAGATGTTCATCATCGGCGTCGGCAATTCCTTAGCGTTAAACCCGCCCAGGTAATTATAAAGGGAGAGCCCCGCGTAATCGGCGGCGGCGCGGGCGACGGCCATGGAAACGCCGAGAATGGCGTTGGCGCCGAGTTTACCCTTGTTTTCCGTGCCGTCAAGCTCGATCATTAACTGGTCGATCCCGACCTGATCGAAAACGTTCATCCCGATAATTTCCGGGGCGATAACGTTGTTTACGTTGTCGACGGCGTTCAAAACGCCTTTGCCGAGATAACGGCTTGCGTCTCCGTCGCGCAATTCGACGGCCTCGTGCTCGCCGGTCGATGCGCCGCTAGGCACTAACGCCCGGCCGAAAGCGTCGCTTTCCGTCCATATTTCGACTTCAACGGTGGGGTTGCCGCGTGAATCGAGTACTTCGCGGGCATAAACTTCCTTAATAAATGGCATATATTTTCAATCCTTTCTATTTTTTTATTATGCTTCTGCCGGTCATTTCTTCCGGTTGCTTAACTCCCAATAATTCGAGCATCGTCGGCGCGACGTCGCCCAAAGTGCCGCCCTCGCGCAGCTTCAATCCTTTTTCCGTAATTACGAAGGGAACGGGACTCGTAGTATGGGCAGAAAACGGCCGGCCGTCCTCGTCCAGCAGTTTCTCGGCGTTCCCGTGATCGGCGGTCACAATCAGGGTGCCGCCAACCTCTTTGATTTTGCGGTAGATTTTGCCGATGCCTTCGTCAACGGCCTCGACCGCCTTAACGGTCGCGTCAAACACGGTCGTGTGGCCTACCATATCGCAATTGGCGTAATTAAGGATAATCGCGTCATATTTGCCGGAATCGATTTCCGCCAAAACTCTTTCGGTAACGGGGCGGGCGCTCATTTCCGGCTGCATGTCGTATGTCGCGACCTTGGGGGAAGGAATAAGTATTCTCGTCGCCCCGGGAAGGTCTTTTTCTTCGCCGCCGTCAAAAAAGTAAGTGACGTGGGCGTATTTTTCCGTCTCCGCGATCCGAAGTTGCGTTAACCCGTTCGCGGCGATAACGTCGCCGAAAGTGTTTTTCAGCTCCTGGAGGTCAAAGGCGATGTCGCCCTTAACGTTTTCGCTATAAAGCATCATCGAAACGAAAGTAAGGTCGGCGAACCGTTTTAAATTCTCCAAAGGCGCTAAATCCGGATTGGTAAGGGCGGTCGAAAGCTGTATCGCGCGGTCGGGGCGGAAATTAGCGAAAATGACGCTGTCGCCGTCGTTAATTGTCGACTCGCCCGACGCGAGAAACGGCTCGACGAATTCGTCGGTCACGCCCTTGGCGTAGCTCTCGTCAATGCCGGCAAAAACGTCTTTTACCGGGGCTTCGTTATAGACCAGAGCGTCATACGCGAGTTTTAACCTATTCCAGTTTTTATCGCGGTCCATCGCGTAATAACGACCGCTTATTACGCCGATTTTACTTTTACCGACGCTTTTTATGACTTCATCCAACATGCGCAGGTATTTTTTCGCCGATTTCGGCGGGACGTCGCGTCCGTCCAAGAAGGCGTGAACGCACGTTTCCTTTACCCCGCGTTCAACGGCCTTGCGAAGCAAATAAATAATATGGTCGATATGAGAATGCACTCCCCCGTCGGAAAGCAATCCCATTATATGCAGTTTTGAATTCTTAGTTACGGCTTGATTGATGGCGTTGTCGATAGCCGGGACCTTATCCAATTCCCCGTTGCGCACGGAAATCGAAACCCTGGTTAGCGATTGATAAACGACGCGTCCCGCGCCCAGGTTAAGGTGTCCGACTTCGCTGTTGCCCATCTGTCCGTCGGGAAGGCCAACCGCCTCGCCGCTAGCGTTCAGGGTCGTATAAGGATAATTATTAAAAAGATAGTCCAGATTGGGCTTCCGGGCCGCGACAATCGCGTTACCCGGGTTATCATCGCGCAAGCCGAACCCGTCCATAACCACCAGCATTACCGGTCTTTTGCGTGTCATATTCTTCACAACTACTCCTTTTCTATCTTATTTGATTATACTACTCCCCGCCGGTCATTGCAAGTTTAACGACCCTGAAAATGTATTCACAAGTTCAAATATAATTTTAATTCTTTTTGTTCCAATTGTACCATCAAGGTGTTTGTGACCATGATGATTAGCGGGACTCGGAATAACTGATTGAAAATCCGCAGCGGTAACCCCGAGATAACCACCTCTGGGCTCGGGTGCCCCCAAAGCATCTGAATTGTGTTGAGCGCGGTTTCCGTTATTCCGGTTAGTGGCGCGACGATTATTAGCGCCACAAGCGGGCGTTTAAGGCCAAGCATTCTTATAAACGCGCCGGAAGCTCCCCAGAGCATGGTCGAGACGGTAAACAAGTTCCAGAATTTTGTCGCGACGATCAAAATGATTCCCCAAAAGCTATCGGCCTGCTTTAAAAGCGCAATATTGCCGGACAAGAAAAACGCGTAAACGGTATCGGTCAAGAAAGCGATCAATAACCCCTGTTTTAGGCCGAGAAAGTATCCGGCCAAAAGCAGCGTGATCGGGGAAAAATTAAGCAGGCGGAAATCATTGAAATT
>DGED01000070.1:0-3854 GCA_002385755.1 Caryophanales bacterium UBA3935
GCCGCTGGTGACTATGAGTTTTCTATTCCTATATACAGTGTTAGAGTTCGTATAATCTTTATGCTTTAGAACCCAGTCGGGATAATCCTTAAGAGCCATGAATAGAAATGATCACCTCACTAAGTATTACGTATACGCATATTGTATATCACAAAAAAAGAAAAGCGCAAGACTTTTCGTTACCTTTATTAGTAAAATTGATTCGGTTATTCTATTAATGTTTTGGTATATATTGTCTATTTACGATAAACGTGTTATAATGTAAATGATATAAAAAATGAGGAGAGGTGATGATTTATTATTAGACAGCATGTGACGGCGAAAGCCAAACATCTAATATGGGGCTTATTGATATTGTGCTTCCTCTTGTTCCTATTCGGGTGCGACGGGGAATTTACCGTGTCCGAGAAAGAACTTGATTTGAAAGTCGGCCAAAGCGCGGCTTTGTAAAGCCGGAAAAAGCGGTCGGGGAGATTGAATGGAGCTCCGCCAACCCGAATGTCGCCACCATCGAGGATGGGGCCGTTACCGGGGTCGGCGAGGGCGAGACTGTTGTCACGGCCAAACGCGGCAAGAAAGAACATAAAGTCACCGTCAAGGTGAGTTATGTAACCGTGACCTTTGACACCAAGGGCGGGTCGGAAATCGCGGCGGTGAAACTCAGCTACGGCGAGAAGCTGGATAAACCCGCCGATCCCGAGAAACCCGACAAGGTTTTTTCCGCCTGGTATATCGACGCCGATTTAAAGACGGCCTTTGATTTCAATAAGGAACTAACCGAGGACTTGACCCTTTACGCCAAGTGGGACGACGCCGAATACGATGTCACCTTCAAGGTCGAGGGCGAGATATACCGCGAGGCGAAGGTTAAAGCCGGAGAGAAAGTCGAAAAACCGGAAGACCCGGTAAAAACGGGTTATAATTTCCTCGGCTGGTTCTTCCTCTATCAGGATGCACATGAGGTAAACTACGATTTTGACCTTCACGTCGAGAGCCCGCTCGAGATTTACGCGAAGTTCGCGCCGCGGGACGACATCCCCTACGCAGTTAAGCACCTGACTTATAACGAGAAAACGGGCATGTTCGACCTCGCGGATGAGGAAAGCCTGATCGGGACTGCCGACGCGGAAGTGGTGATCAAAACGAAAGAATACGCGGGACTGATTCCCGAACATGACGAATACCGCGCCGTGATCCTTCCCGACGGGTCTTTGGTAGTCGAGATTAAATATATCGAGATTAACTACTCGTTCACGATGGTCTTGAATGGCGGGAACTTCACTTATGAAACGAAAGCGGCGATGGTCGACGATTTCTTAAACGATTACAATACTTACTTCAAAACCACCTACACCAGGGAAAACTTGCCGCTGGGGGCGTGGGTGCTTAACAATTTCCACACTTTCCTGTATGACGAGAAGTATCACGACAAGTGGCGCTGGATGCCGGCATACCTTGCTGTCGTCGGCTCCAACACCAACAGAAGGGCCTGCGCCGATTTCGCGACCGTCTCAACGGCTGCCGCGTTCAACGCCATTAATTCCAACCATATCTATGCCTTCTCTTACGAGATCCGCGGCTTTATCCTCGACATTAAATACACGGAAAACACCAACTGGATGTCAAGCGATTATTCTCAGTACGAACTTGGCCACGGGTTCTGGGAGACGTTTGTGGAATATCGGGAAATAACAAGTTACGAGAACCTGACCGAGCCGTTTACGCTTCCGACCACCGTCTACCGCGAGGGTTATAATTTCCGCGGCTGGTATTTGGACCCGGAATTCACGAAACCGGTGACAAAGATGGTCCGGGACGGGACGGTCTACGCCAAATGGGAGGAAAAGAACCCGGTGACCCATATCCTAATCCTTAACCCCGTCACGGAGTTACAAAAATACGCTACCCACCAGCTCGAGATTAACATCCTCCCCGCCGACGCCTTCAACAAATCCGTCCATTTCATCACGAGCAACGATAAAGTCCTCCGCGTGAGCGATACGGGGCTTATCACAGCGGAAAACATCGGCACGGCGAGGATCACCGTGAAATCGGCGGTCCGCGACGTCAAGGCGGTAATCGAGATTACCGTAACCGGCTTTGACGATATCGACGTCGAGTTCTCCGCGGGCTATGACGGTCTCCTTTATGTCGGCGAGGAAGTGACCGTGACCGTCAAAGGCGTGGGAAGCATTAACGACAGGGATCTGGAGTTTGTTTCAAAGAGCGCGGATATCGCGACCATTGATGATAACGGCTTAATCAAGGCGCTTAAAGAGGGGGAAGCGGCGTTTGACATCGTCTACAAACCCGCAAACGAGACTCTCCTTACCGTCCTTATCCCCGTCTACCCGGCGCCGGGAGAGGAGAGAATCGATAAACTCTTAAAACTCCTAAAAGAAGCGAGCAATCCGGTCGTCGAATGCCTGAACGCGAGTCTCTTATACGACACGTCAAGCAACCAGCAATACTTCAAGCCAACTTACGGCAGCGTGAACCTTTATTTGTTTGACGACTTGAATTTGGAGGATAAAAAATATTTAATCAACCCGCAAACGATGGATAGCAAGCACTCCGGGCTGATGCCGTCTATCGAATTCATTACCATTCACGACACCGCGAATATCAGCGGCGGGCTCACGGCACATGGTAATTACTGGCTTAACACGAGTCACAACACTTCCATTCATTTCACCGTGGGTGACTACGGGGTTATCCAAAGCCTTGATACCCGCTACGCCGCGCATCACGCCGGCGACGGCACGAGCGTGATGTTCGCGTGGGAAGACACCGGCGTCAGGGCAAACGGCAAAATGAACCCGGATATCGATATCTCGCCCGACGGATATTACACGTTTAACGACGAGAAAACGCCAATCAAGGCGCCGACAAAAAACGGGCAGATCCTTGATAAGTCATATTTCACCGAACTCGGACCCAACTGGAAAATCGGCGATAACGGCAATTACTATCTCGGCACGACCTGGTTCGTAGACTCGCAAGTCGCGCGCGGGGTTATCGGCTCCAAGGGCGGGAACTTAAACTCAATCGGCATCGAGATGTGCGTCAACACTAGCGGCGATATCTATGACACCTGGCAGCGGACGGCGAAGCTCGTTGCCAAGCTGATCGAGGATAATGACCTTGATTATTCCCGCGTCGTCCAGCACAATACCTTCACCGGGAAAAACTGTCCGCAGTCAATCCTTTACGCCGATTACTGGGACACGTTCATGGAATTCATCCAGATCGAGCATATAATCAGGACCGAATACGCGGACGCGGAAATCAAGCTGGAATCCCACGACCCGGACCTCTTGGACAACACCGGAAGGATTATCTCCCTCCCGCAAACCACCAAGTTCGTTACCTACACGATAACCGTAAAAATCGGCGATGAGGAAAAATCAATAAAACTGGGTTCCGTCATCCCGGGCCTTTCGAGCTGGGACCAATACGACGGCTTGTACGCGATTAACTTGAATTAGGTTAATTAACGCGCGAAAAAATAGGCATTTTGTTCTGTAGTCACAGAATAAAATGCCTTTTTATTTTTTATCGAAAGATATTAACGACTTAACTAACCCGGCTCTTCTCTATCTCTTCTCTTACTTCCCGAACGATTCCTTTCAACTTCTCGTAATTATTTTCTACCTCGGTTACGATTTTGTATTGCCGGCGGGCTTTGTCGAGATTTTCTTCCTCGTACTCTACGTTGAAAAGTTTATTATCAACGATATAGTCGTTAAGGTATTTGAGGCCTCTCTCCAAAGCCATCAGCCGCAAGGCGTCAACCAAATGCTCGAATTCTTTGTCGGTTATATCGTCGATTACCGCTTCCAAATAACCTTTGG
>DGED01000070.1:4100-5969 GCA_002385755.1 Caryophanales bacterium UBA3935
GCGTCATATCCGATTAAAGCCATTACGGAGTGATCCTTTTCGTTAAAGAGGAAATTATTCGGTCTTAAGTTATTATGAATCACCCTTGTCGGTATTTCTTTCTTTGCCAGTAAATCGGTTATTAATTTCATATCGTTTTGTCTGCGAATCGGGAAAATCGACTCGTTAAACATAAACAAAGTCTTTTCTCGTTTTTCTTTGTATATATACCTCAGCAATTTTTCGCAATCGCGATATGGGTCATGATGATGAGGAATTGTTATGTTGAGTTCTTTAACGGGAAAATCTTTAAAGAAATGATGGAATTGGCCGATCGCTTTGCCGATGTTATAAACCATCGTTTCATTTATGGGAAAATGATGCATCGTGGCGTTTTCGGGGACCCGGTAACAACTCCAATAAGTTTTATTAATGGTGATGCCTTCTTCATTGTCAACTGATTCAACCAATTCTATGTCATACGGCAATTTTTCTTTATCCTTAAATCTATCATAAAAATCCATTATTTTTGAAATATTATCAAGCGCTAATTGTGGTTTTTTAAAAAGTTTGTTCTGTATTAACTGCAAAACAAAATTACCGTTTTTTGTTTTGACATAAAATGATCGATTGATTATTCCCGATTCGATTACATCGACTCTTATGACAGTCTCTAAAATGTTGTATTTTTCTAAAACATTAAACATCAACATATATCATTATTCCTCCGATTTTACAATTCATATTTTAATGCAGAAATAATAATGTGTCAAGGCGTTTTTCAATTGAATGCAAAATATGTTAATCCCGATGATATAAATCTCTAGTATAAACTTTATCAATCACATCTCTTAAATCATCAGACATTCTGTTAGCTACAATAATATCGGATAATTTTTTAAACTCATTTAAATCCTTTATCACTTTTGAACGAAAAAACTCATCGGCTTCCAATGCCGGCTCATAAACTATTACTTCTATCCCCTTGGCCTTAATCCTTTTCATTACGCCTTGTATTGCTGACTCTCTAAAATTGTCGGAATCAGTTTTCATTGTTAAACGATAAATACCGACGACATTGGGATTGCGTTTGATAATCATATCAGCAATATGATCCTTTCTGGTCCGGTTGGCATCGACAATTGCTGATATTATATTTTGCGGAACGTCAGCATAGTTAGCTAATAATTGCTTTGTGTCTTTTGGCAAGCAATATCCACCATAACCGAACGATGGATTATTGTAGTGATTACCAATTCTCGGATCTAAGCAAACTCCCTCAATAATTTGTTTTGTATTTAATCCTCTAACCTCCGCATATGAATCAAGTTCATTAAAATATGCAACGCGCAAAGCTAGATATGTATTGGCAAAAAGTTTTACCGCTTCAGCCTCGGTAGGATTCATAAGCAAAATTTCAACATCATCCTTGAGGGCTCCTTCCTTAAGCAAGGTCGCAAAAACTTTAGCTTTTTCAACCAATCTTTCATCATTTACTGGCACGCCGACGATAATTCTGCTTGGATAGAGATTATCATACAAAGCGCGACTTTCGCGTAAAAATTCAGGGCTGAATAAAATATTGTCGCTTTGGAATTTGACCCTTGCTTGTTCCGTAAATCCTACAGGTAAGGTGGATTTTATTATCATAATTGCTTGGGGATTTACTCTAGTGACTTGCTGAATTACGCTTTCTACCGTTGATGTATCAAAATAGTTTTTTTCCGGATCATAATTTGTAGGAGTTGAGATTATTACGTAATCCGCATTTTTGTAGGCTAAATCTCCATCAGTTGTGGCAGTTAAATCAAGATCTTTAGTTTTTAGATATTCTACGATTTCCTTATCAATTATTGGAGAAACACGGTTGTTTATCATCTCAACCTTTTC
>DGED01000078.1 GCA_002385755.1 Caryophanales bacterium UBA3935
TTAGACTATATCAACCGGCGGCTTAATTGTTATGTAAAAGGCGCTTATGATTTTGTTGACGTCCGCGATGTCGCGGCCGCGATCGTCGCCGCGTATGAAAAAGGGAAAGGCGGCGAAGGTTATATTCTAAACGGCGAACGCGTTGATTTGAATAAACTGTTCGCGATAATGAATAAAAAACTTAAGAGAACAAAAATGCCTTTGCGTTTGCCTTTGTGGTTTGTTAAGGCGGCGTTGCCGCTGGCGGAATTGTATTACCGCGTTCGCGGGAAAAAGCCCGTTTTCAGTTCCTGCTCGATTAAAACGCTCCAACTGAACTCTCGCTTTGATAACGCCAAGGCGCGAGAGGAGTTAGGCTTTAATCCCCGTCCGGCCGCCGAGAGCATTTGCGATATGATCGATTGGTTTTTTGAGAACAAGAAAGAATTAATAAAACCAAAATACCGGCAATAAAGTCTTGCATTATCTATAAACAAGGGGAAAATTATCGATAGCCTCAAGCAAATAAAAAAGCCAAAGAGCGCCCTCGTTCTTTGGCTTTTGTGTCTAATATAAACCCCTTCCTCATAAACCGTAGGCCTGATCGACATCAAGGACAAACATAATTCCCTTGCCGGGGTCGTTAATTTTCAAATCATCGTGAATTTTCTTAACGATTTTTTCGGTGTCGCTTGTCTTGGCGATAATCAACACGATTTCTTTTTCAGGCTCAATGGGGAAAGAAAAGAGAGTTTTTTGTTCGTGAATTCCGGAGCCGCGGCCGTTAATGATTGTGCCGCCTCTCGCGCCGGCGCTTTTTGCCGAGTCCATTACAGCTTCGGCTTTTCCCCGGTCAATTACGGTAAATATCGCTTTATACATTTTGTCTTTCATACCTCCGTTTGCGGTTTGCTTTAAAGTTTCCAATTGGTATAATACGTGAAGACCCAAAACCCGGTCCAACTTCATTGAAAAAGCAATGCCTTTATTGGGTTTATCAAAGTGGAATGTTTCTTTCAAAAAATCAAGGGTCATTTTTACTATCGAACGATGCACGACCATAAAGACTATCTCTTTGCGCGTTTCGGAAAGCCCCAGGAATTGCAAGATTTTATTATCCGCCGATCCTTTTCCCAACACTATGGTGGCGCCCGTGACGCCCTTTGATTTCGCCGCTTTTATAACTTTGTCGGCTTTGCCCGAATCAACCACAACGGTAATTATTTCGCATTCGTTGTTCATGTTATTCCTCCTGAGGTTGTTGCTTTCGTAGTTTATATTTATATATAAGGCCTAATGTCTGCAGGGTAATCAACGGCATCAGCGCGACCATCGTAATCATGCCGAAACCGTCAAGCAGGGTTGCCGTCCCGCCCGTTCCCGTGGCGATGCCTTGACAAAAGGCGAGCATAAACGTCGCGGTTAAGGGGCCTGAAGCGACGCCCCCCGAGTCGAAGGCGATGCCCACGAATATTTTTGGAGCGAAGATACAAAGGGTAAGCGCGATAATGTATCCGGGCAATAAGAAATGCCATATTTCCACTCCCGGGTTCATTATCCGAACCATTGAAAGGCCGATGGCAATCCCGTTGCCGATCGAGAGGGCGATAACAACCATGAATCGTTTAATCGATCCGCTCGTGACGTCTTCAACCTGTCTGGTTAGGACATACACGGCCGGCTCGGCCAGAATTACCAGCATACCCAGGATGAAGCCGACAATGAAAACAACAAAATCGGGAACGTTAAGATTCAAATACGTGCCGACCTCGCGGCCGACCGCCATGAAACCGCCGTTCACGCCGGTCATAAATAATGTCAGTCCAATGAAAGAATAGACCATGCCTTTTATAATCCTCAGGCTTGCTTTCCGGTTAAATCTGAATTTAAAGATTTGGATCACTGCAAAAATCAGGATAATCGGCATAAAGGAAAGACCGACGTTTAGCGCTTCCGCCAATAATGTTTGAAAAATAGATTTTTCGAGCGGTTCGATGACCCCGCCGCTTCCCAGGTTGAAAGTATCAATAAAAAGCCCAAGCACAAGCGTTGAGATTATCGCTCCCGCCGACGCCAAACCGAGCAAGCCGAAACTGTCTTCTTCCGCAGATCCTTGTTTAGTTTTGATCGCGGCGATTCCGACGGTCAGGGCAAGCAGGAAAGGCACGGTTAAGCTACCTGTCGTCGCGCCGGAGGCGTCGAAAGTAATCGCCAAAAATTCGTTAGAAACAAAAAAGGCAAGAACAAAAATAATTGAATATAGAATTATGAAGAGTTTTTTAATTGAGAATCCGGTGACAATTCGTATCGCGGCAATCGACACAAGCAACCCGATGCCGAGGGAAACGACAGCAATCAACAAGTAATTGCCGATAATGCCCCCCGTGACTTTTTTTACTTGCTGGCCGAGAATGATTAATGACGGCTCGGCAAACGAAATAATAAAACCCAGAACAAGGCAGCCAACCGCCAAGATCCACTTCCGGTTTGATTTCGTCATTACTTTTCCCATATGCTGCCCAATTGGCGTTATACCGAGGTCGACCCCAAGGAGGAAAACCGATAATCCGACAAAAACTAGCAGCGACCCGATTAAAAAGAGTCCGATGTATTTCCATTCAAGATGGACGATCGATACGTTAATAATCAGCACAAACACGACTATTAAAGAAACAGAGAAGGCGACGTCCCGGAATTTTCGCAATAGTTCATGCATTATAAATGCTTCCTTTCCATTTGCGTCTTAATTATGATTGTTTGAAACTAAATATTGTACGCTTATATTAGATCAAAATCCAAAAGAAAAGAAATTATCATTTATTTTTTGACTAATATGTTTTGATGGTTAAATTATACCATAGGAATATTTGTTTAAAAAGAGAAAAATGAAAATACTTTTAAAAAGACAAAGC
>DGED01000011.1:0-2168 GCA_002385755.1 Caryophanales bacterium UBA3935
CCGCCGTCTTCATTTTGGAAATGAACGCCCATCTCGCCCATCAAAGGCAAAATCGCTCGGTCGCCTTGGCGCGACGCGGGATTAAGCCCGGCGATCTTTAGCCCCGGGTTCAAGCACGCGGCCGCGAGCCAATTCGCCGCGTGGGAGAAATCGCCCTCGACAGTGAAGTCGGCGGGGCGATAAGCGCCGGAGGCGGTAACCGACCGGCCGCTAACAACGTAACTAATCCCGAAACATCGCCCGACCTCCATCGTCATGGAAACATAAGGATCGTCGACATCAATATCGACGATCTCTAACCGCGCCTTGGGAAGCAAAGGCAAGGCAAGAATCATCCCGCTTGCAAGCTGCGTCGTCTTTTTCCCGGAAATTCGAAAAACGCCTCCCTCAAGCCGACCGCGGACGCTTAATCCCTCGTTTTCGCGGGTCACGCGAAGGCCGGTTAAAGCGTCCAAATCGGGCGTCTCGACGCGTTCAAGCAAACGCGGGCTCCCGGCGATAAAGAATTCCGAACGAAAGGCGGCGATTACCGGTAGCATAAATCGCAAAGTCGAGGCGGATTCGCCGGCCCGGTAACTTCCCGCCGCCGGGGCCTGTCTTTCCCCGAAACTCACGGCGTCATCGCTTATATCAAAGGCGAACCCGAGCCCTTTCAGGCAATCGAGCGTCGCCAGCGTGTCCTCGCAAAAAAGCGGTCTTTTTACCCGACCGCCCCCAGCCAGGGCGGCGGCGATCAAAGCCCGGTGAGTATAACTTTTCGATGGCGGGACGTTAACGGTCCCGCTAAGTTTGCTCGGTATAATAATTAAATCCATGTTTTTTCTTTCTTTTTTATTTATTATACATCAAATATGCAAAAAAATAAAGAAAAACGACATCAACCTCACGGTTGACGTCGGTGTCGCCTTGCTTCAAAAAATCCTTCGATTAATCCCGCGGCCGCTTTGACCGTTCTTTCGTCCTCATCAAGCCTGGGATTTACCTCGACGACTTCAAGCGACGTGACGAGCCCGGACCGAGCGAGGATTCTCATCGCCGCCAGCGTCTCCTCATAGCTTAGGCCGCCGGCGACCGGGGTCCCGACGCCGGGGGCGGCGGCGGGATCCAAAACGTCCAGGTCGAGGCTCAAATGGACGCCGTCCGCCTTTTCGCGGAAATGCGAGATAACGGCGCGCGTCGTTTCCGCGATACCGTTTTTCTTAATCTCCGCGGCCGCAAACGTCTTAATCCCAATCCTCTCGATTAATTCTTCCTCGCCGGGATCAAGCGAGCGGGCGCCGACGATAATCACGTTCGCCGTCTTTACTTTCGGCCAATAACCGTATAGGCTTGTGAGCCGGAAATGGCCGAAACCCAAACCCGCCGCGAGCGGCATCCCGTGAATATTCCCCGAGAGCGTCGTTTCGGCGGTATTTAGGTCGCCGTGGGCGTCAAACCAGATGACGCCGAGATTTTTATAATTTTTCGATATGCCGGCGAGCGCGCCGATCGCGATACTGTGGTCGCCGCCCAAAATCAGGGGAAATCTTTTCTCCTTGATCACGCCGTCAACGACGGCCGCCAATTTCTCGTTCACCCGGACAACCGAATCCAGGTTTTTGAGTTTTTGATGCCCGTCATTCTTCCGGAACCGATACACGGGAACGTCGCCGGCGTCAACGACCTCATACCCCAGCTTTTCCAGCGCGGCGGCGAGCCCCGCCGCGCGCAGCGCCCGCGGCCCCTCCTCGACGCCGCGACGCGCCTGACCCAAATCATTGGGCACGCCGATGATCGTGATTTTGTCATTCGTCATAAAACACCTCGATGCGATTTTCTAACAAACAATGATAATATTATCTTTACACCAAATATTATACACGCGGCGGACGCGGCCGTCAAGAAAGCCGTCTTTTCCCGCCAAGAAAAAAAAAGCAATTCCGGCGTCGGAATTGCTTATGTTTAAAAACCGTTAATCGCGCCTCATCATCAGTCGCGCCAACAAAGGCAAAATCTCCATATAAAGCCAGACAAGAGTGAACACGAGACCGAAAGCCACGTACCACTCGAAAAATTTGGGCGCGCCGCCCTCGACGACTCTCCTAATCATTTCTAAATCAAAGAATAGATAGAGGGTGCAAAGGAAGATCATAATTCCCGATACCACCGCCATGATCCTGAAATCAAAC
>DGED01000011.1:2290-9302 GCA_002385755.1 Caryophanales bacterium UBA3935
TAAAAGCAACATCGTCACAAGAATCGACAAAGCGAAAATCATCAGGAACCTGATAAACTTGCTCGTAACTTTTACCGTCCCGGTCAAAAAGAGCGTGACGACGAGGGTCAACACGACGACCGTCGAAAGCAGCGCCGCCAGGACGACTCCCGGGGCGACCGCCTCGAAAGCAAGCGACACCACGCCGACCAAAAGGCCTTCCGCCAGGCAATATAGCGAGCCGAAGACTTTGGCCGCGGACGGGATCAAAAACGCAAACAGCGCGAAAATAGTGGTCGTAAACAGGGAAATAATCAGCATGGTAACGAAAAGCTCGGTGTTGGCAACCATCAACGCGAGGCCGCCGAAAGCTCCGACAAGAACAAGCGCGATGTAAAATAGAGCTTTGCGGGCGACGCCGGCATAGGTCGACGCTTCATATGTTTTATCCAACGACTCGGTTTCGTTCAATGCTCTTCTATAAACTGGGTTATGACTACGGAAAAAATTCATAATATCACCTAATTCGTTACGATAGTAACGTCCTTTCCTGTTATAGTTCTATTAATAATTATATACTATTATTATTATAAAATCAAACAATTTTTATTAGTTTAAAACAGTTCTATCTGATCGTCTTCGGGCAATCCCTGGAAAACGCCGAGTTGACGCATTCTTTCGAACAAGGTCGCGTTGACCTTGGTTCTTCTGACCACGTCGCGTTCCGAGGTAAACGGCGCCTCGTCCCGGGCGTCGGTGATTGACTTCGCCGTCGCCTCGCCCAAAGAATCCAGAGCGCGGAACGGAATAATCAAACTATTGCCCTCGATTACGAAATCCCGCCACGATGATTTGAAGATATTGATTTGTTGGAAGGTGTACCCGCGAACGGTCATTTCCAGGGCCAAAAGCAGGGTATTGTAAAGTTCCTGCTCTTTGACCGAGGCTTTGCGGGATTTGATCTTCTCGTCCAACTCGTTAAGCCGCAGATTGATCGTCTTGCTTCCGCCGACCATCGCCTCGACGTCGAAAGCCGTCGCCCGGCGGGAGAAATAAGCCGCGTAATAGTAGATCGGCCTATGGACCTTAAACCAGCCGATCCGCAAGGCCATGATAACGTAAGCGGCGGCGTGGGCTTTGGGAAACATATATTTGATTTTTTTGCACGAATCGATATACCAGGGCGGGATATTATAGGCGAGCATTTCCCGCTCGTAATGGGGCTCGACCCCTTTCCCGCGGCGCACGTCTTCCATGATTTTAAAGGCGTCGAGCGCCGGGAGACCTTTGGCGAGCAAATAGACCATAATGTCGTCGCGGCAGCCGATCAAGTCGCGGAACGGCACCGCCCCGACCTCTTTATCGACGCCGAGCATCAATTCCCGGGCGTTTCCGGCCCAGACGTCCCGGCCGTGGCTTAATCCCGAGATCTTAATCAATTCTTCCACTGATTTCGGTCTGATTTCCCGCAACATCTCCTTCGCCAAGGGAGTGCCGAATTCCGGCAGGCCGGTCGTTCCCACGACCTCGCGGACGTCCGTGGCGTCCACCCCGAGGCTTGATAGACCCGAGAAAAGCGCCAGGACTTTCTCGTCGGCGAGCGGAATCTCCTCGGCCGCGGCGAACGGGAATTTCTCCGGCTCCTTTTCCACATAATCCATCAGGTGTCTGATCATCGTCGGGTCGTCATGCCCGAGGATATCCATTTTCAATAAATTATCCTCAAACTTATGATAATCGTAATGCGTCGTCCGCCAGGGCGAGGAAAGATCGTCGGCCGGGTACTGGACGGGAATAATCTCGTTATGATCGATTTCTTTCGGGATGATGACAATCCCGCCGGGATGTTGCCCGGTAGAACGCTTCACGCCGGTAATCTTGTCGGCGAGGCGAACGATCTCGCAACGCCGGGCCTGGATTCCCCGGCGCTCGAGAAACCCCTTGACGAATCCCCAAGCCATCCGGTCGGCGATCGTCGAGATGGTGCCGGCGCGGAAGGTATGATCCTCCCCGAAAAGCTCGCGCAAGAAATCGTGGGCGCGGCTTTGATACTCGCCGGAAAAATTCAGGTCGATGTCGGGAACTTTGTCTCCCTTGATGCCGAGAAACGTCTCGAACGGGATATCGACGCCGTCGCGGCCCAAATCATGCCCGCAAAGCGGGCACTCGGCCGCCGGCAGGTCATATCCGGTCCCCGCCGCCTGCAATGTTTCCTCGAAAAGCTCCGCCTTTACAAACGGCGCGTATTTCTTCTTCTCTTCATTATTGAGTTTAATCGCGAGGAAATTGCACTTCGGGCAATAATAATGGGGCGGGAGGGCGTTAACCTCGGTGATTCCCATGAAAAAGGCCACGAGGCTGGATCCTACCGATCCGCGGCTGCCGACGATATAGCCCGCGTCGCGGGAATGTTTCACGAGCAAATGCGATATATAATAGATTGACGCGAAGTTGTTATTAATAATGCTGTCAAGTTCTTTTTTGACGCGGTCGCCGATAAAAGGCGGAAGATCCTTGCCGTAAAGATTGCGCGCCCGCTCGTAGGTAAGATCGATAACGGCCTGTTTCATCGAGGGGACGCCTCGGTTTTTAAGCGAATCGTCGCTCGGAGCAAAAAGCTTGTCGGGAAACAGGGGGAAACGTTCGATCATGTCGGCGATCAAATTAGTGTTGACGATGACGATCTCTTCCGCCTGGTCCTTTCCAAGAAAAGCAAACTCCTCGAGCATCTCTTCGGTCAAGCGGAAATGCTGCGACGGCAGCCTCCTGGCGTTATACAGGGGATGAAGCCCGCCCCCGACCATCGGCGTGTTGATGAATATTTCCCGCAAGCGGGTGTCTTCTTTGTTTATAATATGAACGTCGCCGGTCGCGACGATGATTTTCCCGCGAGCCTTCCCCGCCTTAATGATCTTCTTTATCGCGTCCTTGATACAGGCCTCGTCATAAGCGTCATCGCCGGTATCAAACAGATGATAATAGGAATCGACTGGCTGGATTTCCAAATAATCATAAAAATCGACCGCGCGGAGCAGTTTCTCGTAATCATCACGCAGGGCGAGATTAAAAATCTCGCCGTTTCCGCAAGCGCTGCCGACAAGCAACCCGTCGCGGTGCTCGGCCAAGAACTTCTTCGGGATACGCGGCTCGCCGTAATAATAGACGGTGTGCGAGGCGGAAATGATTTTGTTTAGATTAACGATGCCTTCGCGGTTCTTCGCCAAAAGCGTTATGTGCGTCGGGAAGGCGTTGGCGTAAGCCTCCTCCTCGACGATCAAATCGTTGATTTTCCCGTAATTGTCGATGCCGGCGGCTCGCAACTCCTTAAGCATCCGGAGAAAGACCGCGGCTAACGCCCGCGCGTCCGCGATCGCCCGGTGATGCTGAACGAGCTCGACGTCGAAATACTTGGCGACCGCTTTCAGGTTAAAAGTCTTCAGTTTCGACGCGTACCTAATCTTGGCGAGCTGCAGGGTGTCAATGCTCGGGTATTCGCCGTCAAACAATTTATGATCGCGCAAGTTTTTATACAAGTAGGAATTATCGAAAATGGCGTTGTGCGCCACAAGAATCGCCTCGCCGATAAAATCCTTAAACTTGCCGATAACCTCGCCAATCGGGGGAGCGCCGCGCACGTCGTCCTCGGTTATCGAGGTGATTTCCGTAATTTCCGCCGGAATCGGCCGTTTCGGCTTAACGTATGTCGAGAACTCCTCGACGATCTCCTCGCCGCGGATCTTTACGGCCGCGATTTCGATAATCTCGTTATAATTGCTGGAAAGGCCGGTTGTTTCCAAATCGTAGACAACATAGACCGCGTCGTCCAAATCAATGTCGGCGTCGGTCAGGGCGATCCTGAATTTATTCTCGTCGACCATTACCCCCTCAAGGCCAAAAATCGGCTTAATATCGGCGCCCCGGGTCAGGGCGTCCAGGTCCGGCAAGGCCTGAATATTGTAATGGTCGGTGACCGCGAGGGCGCGGTGCCGGAATTCCAGGGCGCAGTTCACGTAGTCGGCGACGTCCATGACGCCGTCCTGAACCGACATTTTCGTGTGGGCGTGAAGCTCGACCCGACGCCGCGGCATCATGTCGGCGCGGCGCTTTTCCTCGCTTTTTCCAAGGCCAAGCATTTCCCTTATCCGCAAAACAACGTCGTCGGCGAATTTATCATATTCCAAAAAACCGAAAACGCGGACGCGGTTGCCTTTAAAGGCATGATTCATATAGAAGTTCTCGTCCAGGGAACTGTTGACGTTTAGAAAGGTCTTGATAATGATTGAATCGTTCTCGTCAAAGAGAATTCCCTCGTAAATCTTATAGCCGCCGCGGACTTCCTTGATTTCCGCCTTGATAATATCCCCCTCGACCACAAACTTAGGCGAGCCGTATTTTTGCGTGTACTCGATGATTTGCACTTCGGAAGCGGGAACGTCCTTAAGTCGGGTAACGGGAGCGTTGATCTCGGCGTTGATTTTTCTTTTCCGGTAGACTTTTTCCTTATCTTTTTCCTTATCTTTTGAAGCGAGCTCATACATCCGCTGCTCGGCTAGTATCTCCTCGGTGCTTTTGTTGATATTGTTTTCGATAATTTCCGCGATCGGCACCTCGAATTTGCTTACCGCGACCGCTATTTCCACATTATCCAAATTATAACGGGCGAACCCAGCGGAAATACTCGGCACGAAGCGCTTGATCATTTCGGCCTCGCTCTCGTTGGCCGCGTAAATGGTGATATTGTCGTTTTCAAAAACGGTATTAAAACTCTTAAGCGCCTCAAACCGCGGGCGTTCTAGACAGCAGGAGGCGAGAATATGATTGTAGTAATCTTGAAGAACCTCGGGTTCGACAGTTTTGTTTCGGAATCTGTAATATACCGAAACCGTCTTGATATCGTCGTTTTTAAAACGAGCGATTAATCGCTCCTCGAGCCGCTTCAAGGCGTCGATGCCGATAACCGCGGAAAAAGAAATATAGAGATTCCAAACCATCTCGCTTTCCACGATCTCAACGAATTCAAAAGCGCCGCCCGGATAATCTTTTTCCTCCAAGCCGACGGTTTTGATTAACTCCCTGAATTTAGCCCTTTTATATTCCATGCCAATCAACCTCTCTAGTATTTTATCACAAATAACGACAATAATCTACCCCGAATTGCGGTAAACGATTTTCCCGCCGACGACTGTCATCACGACTTTGGCGTCAAGGAGCGCCGCCGGCGGCGATGAAAAAATATCGGTATCCAGAACGATAAAATCGGCGTAATATCCAGCTTTTAATTTTCCCTTGACATGTTTTTCGCCCGTAGCTTCCGCGCCGCCCGCGGTATAGGCCATTACCGCTTCTTTCAAAGTCAGCGCCTCGGCGGGATTCAAATACTTCCTCCCCTCAAAATCGGAGCGCGCGACCGCGCAAAACAGACCGCGAAACGGGTTTGCGCTTTCAACCGGGGCGTCGCTTCCGAAAGCCGCGACGGTATCGCGATAAAGCGTTCCGAAAGCGTAACTTGTTTCGGCTCGTTCCCGCCCGACGCGGTCTGAGAGAAACGCGACGTCGGTGTTGATAAACGCCGGCTGGACAAAGGCTCGGATCTTTTTATCGCGAAAAATCTTTAACTGCTTTTTGTCGGTGACCTGGGCGTGAACGACGCCGCTTCCGAGCCGGAGCGCTTGCTTGTTCGCGGAAAGGACGCGCAGGGCGATATCGATCGCCCCGTCGCCGATGGCGTGGACTAAAACCGGCAAGCGAAACCCCGCGGCCATACGAACGACACGCGCCAGTTCTTCCTCCGGCAGGGTAAGAATGCCGCGATGATTCTCGCCGCGGTAATTTTCTTTAAGATAGGCGGTCTTGGCCCCGAGCGAGCCGTCGGCGAATGCCTTGACCGCTCCCAAACGCAAGTAGGAGTCCGTAGCCGGTAACAACCCAGCGAGTTCGGAAAGCGCCGCTTCGGAACTTATCGTCGCCTGGAGATTGACGCGGACCCGCGGGGTCGCGCCGCGGTAAAGCTCGCGATAGGCGCGCGCGACCGCCTCGTAATTCTCGTCGTCGATATCGTTCGATCCAACCGAAGTGATGCCGTGGCGATAGAGATCACGAATCCCATCCCGGAGGAGCGCCTTTATTTCTCCCGCGTCGCTTACCTCGGTCAACGGCTTAAGCAATTCAAGGGCTTGCTCGCGCGCGATTCCGGAAGCGGAATCAACGAGGTCGCCCGTCGCGCCGTCAAGGCCTGCGCGCCTTAAAGCGGCGCCGTTACAGACGGCCGCATGCCCGCAGACGCGGTAGACGATGACCGGCGCGTCCGCCGAAATTTTATCGAGATCGTCCCGGGTAAGCGGCCGCGATCCGGCAAAGAGAGCGTCGTTATAACCGACGCCGACGACGATATCGCGGGTTTTTTTAAGACGCATTCGACCCGCGGCGATAACCTCGGCGGCCGACCGGGCGGCGCGCAGCGACAGGCGGCTTTTCTCCAAAGCGTATTCGAAAAGGTGAAGATGCGAATCGTTAAAGCCCGGCAACACAAGCCTGCCTTCCAAATCGACTTTTTCCGCGGCGGGGTGGCGCTCTAGCAATTCCGAGCCACCCGCGGCGGCGATAATCTCTCCTTCCACCGCGAGGGCGGTATGGAATTTATCGTCGGCAAATATTTTTCCGTTATAATATACTGTCATGCGTCACCCCGTTTTTGAATAATTATATCATATCTTGAAGGTTTTTGGGATAAAAAAAAGCCGTCGCCATGGCGACGGCTGAATACCCGTCTATTGGAGGTTTGATCTGAATTCTGTCAATCTATCCTTCTGATCGGGCGTCAGATTGTCGGGATCATAGGTTTTAAACTCCGCGAAATAATCCAGGGCGTCTTCGACCCAAGCTTCGAGTTCCGAGCGAATTTCTTCAACTTCCTCGACCGTCGCGTCGATCAGGCCTTCTTCGGCCAACTCAGCGAAACGATCAAAGAAAATGTCGATAAATTCTTCAATCTTCGTCTCGTTATCGGTATAGAAGGGCTCCAGGAATTTGGCGA
>DGED01000049.1:0-5383 GCA_002385755.1 Caryophanales bacterium UBA3935
GTTAATATATATTTTTCGTAAATTCCCGAAGTTACAAGCGATAAGTCGGTAACTCTCAGTATCCCGATGATTTCCGTTTCCTCGTAATCCCTATCAAATATCGAGGCAAACGGTCTTTGAATGCCTATTTTCCACGGCGTGTCTTCCAGGTCCGCGTTCACGAACGAACCGACGGTCAAGATATTACGGCCGATATCGATTACGGCTTTATTATAACCATTATCCAAAAGATAAACTTTAATTTTATCGGCCGCGTACCCCTTCACTATCGATCCTAAATCAATCTTCATTCCCTCGTTTTTTAAAAATACGGTGCTTTCTTCTTTATCGATAATAACGTCGCGGTAATCAACCAAGGCTAAGGCGGCCGCGATTTCCCCCTCTTCCGGAAGCTCCTCATCGCTGATATAATTATTATCAAAATAATTATATTGCCTGTTGGTTATATCCCACAAATCGGCAACGGGTAGGATGGTCGGATCATAAAGGGCAACGCCCTCAACCACGGAGCGTTGGGAGAAATCCAATGCTATTTCCAGCACATCGATTACCTCGGGGTCAACGACGACCGGAGCCGCGCCGGCGTTGTTATTGACTCGCATCAAATCCGTAATGATGTTATCGCTTCGATCCTGAACGTTAAATTTGTGATCCAAATCGAGCAATATTTGATTGATGTCGTCCCGGACTTTTTTAAGAACTTCCTGTTCCGTTTTCCCGAGAGTAAAAATATCGACCTTATTTATTGTGTTAAAAGCATTATCCAAAACAAGGGTATATTTATAATATCTTTCCTTTTCGCAACCGGAAAGAAAAAAAACGGTGATAATAACGACTAATAGAGTAACTGTTTTTTTTATATAACTTGTTAACATGGTCGCCCTCCGATTTTATTATTATACTATAGAGTGAAAATATTTGCATTAAATATAATAACGTCGAAAAAGTAAAAAGGCTTTCCCTTAAAGAAAAGCCCTTATTCTCGCAAATGCCTTTTTCGCCGCGCCGCGAGGAGTTTATCATAATCTGTGTCTTCATCGCGGGTAAATTTCTTCCCCCACTTTTTGTAATACTCGATGACTTCCTCAGCCGTGGCGGTATCTCCCATCTCCGCGGCGATCAACTCTTTTTCTTTCTCAAGGATTTTCTGCCAATAGAGGGCAAATTCTTCCGCCGGCAATTCTTTTTTCTTTAATCCGATTTCATCATGGTACTTATTCTCGCAAATAACTTTAACGGCTTCTTCCGCCGCGCGACCTTGATGCTCGTTCCCTTCCTTAAGATATTTCGCGATATCATCGTATTGCTTCGTCCATTCAATAGTTATCGCCTCTAATTTTTTAAGCGTTTTAACCAAAAGAAAAATGGCGAAGCCTAAAGAGACGAACAATAAGGCGTATATTATATACGCGAGGTACCCGGGGAAATCCTCATACATCAGTAAAAAAATAAATGAGAAAAGGACGATCGCCGATAAAACCACGCCCAAGAAATAAATCCGGTTGTTTCGGCTTTTTCTTAATTCAACTTTTATCGGGTCGTATTGAGCGTTCAAAGTATTCAGTCCCTCGCTGTACTTCTCATAGGCTTTATCGCGTTTTGCTAATAATTCCTGCAATTTCTCATTATTACGAATAAACATTTAACCACCACCCGATAATATTATACATAATAAAAGCCGTCATTACAATCAAAATAAAAATCCCCCCGCCTTATTGCGGGGGGATTGACACAAACGTTCTATTTTGAATAGTCCATCGCGGCAAAGCGTTTATACATCGCGTATCTTCTTTGCGCTTCCTGGCGGTTAAGCTCAAGCAACGCTTTTGCTTCTTCAGGATTAATCTGCTTCAATTGCGCATATCTTCTTTCCGACATTAAGTGTTCTTCATAAAGTTCCCATTTCGGCTCTCTCGAATCAAGAATGAACGGGTTTTTGCCTTCGTCAGCAAGACGCGGGTCATAACGGAAACATGCCCAATAGCCGCATTCGACGGCAAGCTTGCTTTGTTTTTGAGAATTACCCATCCCGCCTTTGATTCCGTGAGCGATACACGGCGAGTAAGCGATAATAATTGAAGGTCCGTCATAATTTTCCGCTTCCAGGAAAGCCTTCAGCATTTGCGCTTGGGAATACCCGTGCGCGATTTGCGCGACATAAACATGGCCGTAGCTCATGGCGATAGCCGCCAAATCTTTTTTCTTGCCTTTCTTCCCGGCCGCCGTGAATTTCGCTATCGAACCGGTCTGGCTGGCTTTTGAGCTTTGCCCGCCGGTATTGGAATATACCTCGGTGTCAAGAACCAGAATATTGACGTCCTCGCTGTTGGCGATTACATGGTCGAGGCCGCCGAAACCGATATCATACGCCCAACCGTCGCCGCCAATGATCCATTGCGATCTCTTGACGAGATAATCTTTGTATTCCAGGATTTGCTTAAGCGTCTCGCAATCGGACTTCTCAAGCAGGGGCACGAGTTCCTTGGCGACTTCTTTCGTGACAACGCGGTCATTACGATTTTCAATCCATCTTACGAACAATTCCTTAAGCGCCTCTTCGGTTCCCTTGCATTCCAAGCATTTTTCCATAAGCGCTTGAATGCGATCGCGAATCGCCTCCGTGCCCATATGGATACCGAAACCGAACTCGGCGTTGTCCTCAAACAAGGAGTTGGCCCATGCCGGACCGCGACCTTCCTTATTCGGACGATAAGGCGTGGACGGGAACGAGCCGCCGTAAATCGACGAGCAACCGGTGGCGTTTGCGATAACCATATCTTCGCCGAAAAGCTGTGTCGCGAGTTTAATATACGGCGTTTCCCCGCAGCCGCCGCAAGCCCCGTGGAATTCAAACAGGGGTTGAGCAAATTGCGAGTTTTTCGCGTTGGCGGTGATATCGACGATATCCGTCTTATAAGTTACGTTATCAAAGAAGTAGCTTGCGACCTTATCCCGGCCGGCGTGAATTGCGTCGTCGATCGGAACCATCTGCAATGCTTTTTGCCCTTTACGGCCCGGGCATTGATTAACGCACACTTCGCATCCCGTACAATCCGCGATCGATACGACGATCGAGTATTTAAGGCCTTCCAGACCCCGGCCGACGGGATCCAAATACTCGGCCGCTTCCGGCGCGTTGCTTACTTCGTCAGCCGTGGAAAGGAACGGCCTGATAACGGCGTGCGGGCAGACGAAAGAGCACTGGTTACATTGGATACAGTTTTCTTTAATCCATGCCGGCACGAACGATGCGATATACCTTTTCTCATACGACGCCGAGCCGTTATCCATCGTCCCGTCTTCGTAACCGTCAAACGCCGAGACCGGCAAGTCATAGCCTTTGAGGGCGTTCACCGGGTTGGCGAGTCCGATAACGAATTTCGGCAATCCTTCTTTTACCCGCGCCTCCTCGGGAACGAGATTGCTCCAGGCAGGATCAACCTTGATTTCCTTCAGGCCCTCGGCGCCGAGATCAATGGCTTTATAGTTGAGTTCGACGACCGCCGCGCCCTTGCTGATATAGGAATCATAAGCGTATTTCTTCATTAATTCCTTGGCTTCCTCATAAGGCATGATCTGCTCGTTCAGTTTAAAGAACGCCGATTGCATAATCGTGTTCGTTCTTTGCCCGAGACCGATTTCCCGGGCCAAATTAACGGCGTCGATAACGTATAATTTTGCTTTTTTGTCGGCTAAAGCCTTTTTAAACGCGTTCGGCAGGAAGTCAATCAATTCTTCCTCGGACTTAGTCGTGTTAAGCAGGAATCTGCCGCCTTCTTTTAAGTCGCGCAACATATCGTATTTCTCGCAGTAAGTGTCGAGCGAGCACGATATGAAGTCCGCTCTTTTAACGAGATACGGAGAACGGATCGGGTTTTTACCGAAACGCAAATGGCTTCTCGTGACGCCGCCCGACTTTTTCGAGTCGTAAGCGAAATAAGCCTGCGCGTAATAGTCGGTGTTTTCGCCGATTAACTTAACCGTGTTTTTATTTGCCCCGACGGTCCCGTCGCTTCCGAGCCCGTAGAATATTAATTGCGTCACGCCTTCGCCGGACGTGTCAATATCTTTGGTCACGTCAAGAGACAAATGCGTCACGTCGTCAATAATGCCGATCGTGAAGTTGTTCTTAGCGTTTTCGGCTTTTTCCAAGTTTTCATAAACCGCGAAAATCTGTCCCGGATCGGTATCCTTGCTGGAAAGGCCATAGCGACCGCCGATAATAACGGGGGGGTTCTCACGGGCATAGAACGCGTTTCTCACGTCAAGATATAACGGCTCGCCGGCCGCTCCCTGTTCCTTCGTGCGATCCAAAACGGCAATCCGTTTTACGGTCGTCGGGAGAACTTTGAACAAATGCTCGTGGGAGAAGGGGCGATAAAGATGGACGATGACCAAGCCGACCTTTTTGCCTTCTTTTTCCCGCAAATAGTCGACAACTTCTTTAACCGTTTCCGTTACCGAACCCATAGCTATGATGATATCGGTAGCTTCCGGGTCGCCGTAGTAAACGAACGGCGCGTAGTTACGGCCGGTTACCTTTGAGATTTCCTTCATATACTCTTCAACGATGCCCGGGACGCGGTCATAGAATTTATTCTGCGCTTCCCGCGCTTGGAAGTAAACGTCGTCGGTTTGACTCGAACCGCGAGTAACCGGGTTGTTGGGATTTAACGCCCGTTTCCTAAATTGTTCCACGGCCTCAAAATCGAGCAACTTCCGGTAAACCTCGTAATCCATCACTTCGATTTTTTGTATTTCGTGGCTTGTCCTGAACCCGTCGAAGAAATGCAGGAAGGGGATGCTGGATTTGATCGCCGCGAGATGAGCGACGCCGGCCAAATCCATTACTTCTTGGACGCTTGACGTTGCCAAAATGGCAAAGCCGGTTTGTCTCGTTGCCATAACGTCTTGGTGGTCGCCGAAAATCGACAACGCCTGAACCGCGATACTGCGAGCCGAAACATGAATAACCCCCGGCAACAATTCGCCGGCGATTTTATACATGTTGGGCACTTTAAGCAACAAACCCTGGCTAGCGGTGTAAGTCGTCGTCAACGCCCCGGACTGAAGCGAACCGTGCACGGTTCCGGCCGCTCCGGCTTCGGATTGCATCTCGATAACCTTGACCGGCATCCCGAACAAGTTCTTCTTCCCCTTGCTCGCCCATTCGTCGACATACTCGGCCATCGGCGAGGAAGGAGTAATCGGATATATTCCAGCAACTTCGGTAAAAGCGTACGACGCCCACGCCGCCGCTTCGTTACCGTCCATGGATTCAAACACTTTTTTTGCCATTATTCAATAACCTCCGTTTTGTTTTATCCATTATTTATTATACCACCCTTCCACGCTTTAAACAAGACCCAATTATGATATTTAT
>DGED01000049.1:5529-9519 GCA_002385755.1 Caryophanales bacterium UBA3935
AAAACTAAGCAATTATTTCTCATGTCTTCCCGTTGCCTTTTAAAGCCCGCGATGCTATAATACGAAAGAGGTAATGTTATGAAAACCTTGCTTATCGGCATTAACGCCAAATACATTCACCCGGCCACGGGCGTTCATCAAATTTACGCTAATAGCAAACACCCCGTGTCGTTTCGCGAGTTTACGATAAAAGACGATAACGAATATATTCTCTCCGTCATCAAGAATGAAAAATTTTCTTTGCTTGGTTTTTCCGTTTATATTTGGAACGCGGAGAAGGTAAAAGAGTTGCTTCAAGCGTTACCCGTCGAGCAAAACGTCGTTCTCGGCGGACCGGAAGCCAGTTACCGGCCCGATGATTTTTTCCGGCACCGCAATGTGAAATACATCGTCAAGGACGAGGGCGAGGAAGCCTTTAATCAGTTAATCGAGCACCTTTCCGGCAAAAGAGACATTAAAACGGTTTCCAACTTATATTACCGCGAGGGCGAGGGTTACCGTTATACATTTTCCCGAAAGCCCAATATTAACGCGATAAAACACGACCTTTCTTTAATCGGCGATTTTAATAACCGCTACGCCTATTTGGAATCAAGCCGCGGGTGTTGCTTCCGCTGCAGTTACTGCCTGGCCTCGCTCGATAAAACGATCCGCTATTTCCCGCTGGAAAAAGTCAAGGACGAGATAAAATATTTGCTCGCGAAGGAAACAAGAACAATAAAATTCCTTGACCGCACGTTTAACGTTGACCAGAAGAGAATGAGGGAAATCTTGCGATTTATCGCCGCAAACGATAACAACCGAACCGTATACCAGTTTGAAATTAACGGCGATTATTTTGAAGACGAAACGATCGCGTTGATACAGACCTTAAGAAAAGGGTTGGTTCGTTTCGAGATCGGCGTCCAGACGACGAACGAAATCACATCAAGAAGCATTCTGCGAAAACAAAATTTCGAACTTATCAAGAAAAATATCGCCGCGATAAAAAACAACGTCACAATTCACGTCGACTTAATCGCCGGCCTTCCCCATGAAGATTATCGCGGCTTCGTCCGCTCGTTTAACGAAACTTACGAGCTGGGCGCCGACGAAATCCAGCTGGGAATACTTAAGGAGCTAAAAGGCACTTTAATCAGCGCGACGAAAGACGAGCACGGCTATGTCTTTAGCGACAAGCCGCCCTACCGGGTAATCAAGAACAATTATTTAAGCGAAGATGAACTTGCTGAATTTTCCGCCGTTGAGACGATCGTCAACAAATATCACAATAGCGGCTATTTCAAGCGAACGCTCGCATACCTGTTTAAGGAGAGAAAGTTAAACCCATATGAGACTTTCCTGAAGATTAGTCGTTTTCTTAACGGGAAAAACATCAATTCCTACCAGCCATGGCAGGTCGCGCAAATTCTTTACTTATCCCTAAAGGAAGAAAAGGACGAAGAGCTTCTTTACGCGATCAAACAGGATTACCTGACGGCGCACAAAATCAGGCCGAAAATATGGTGGGATTCCGATATCGGGAAACGTGAAAAAGCCGAGGCATTCCGAAAATTTATCGATAAGTACCCAAAGTTAAACCTGGATCTTCTCTACAGATACTCCCGGATCGAACGTCTTCGGAACCAATACTTCCTCGTGGTCTATAAACCTTTCGCGCAATATTTCCTCGACATCTAAAACAGCCGCGCGCGGCTGTTTTTTGTTTCGGACCGGGTATTAATATGTCTCTTTTGTACATAAACTATTAACGGTGCTTTTATGGACGCGTTTAATATCTCAAGAGAACTTAAAAAATTAAATATTAACGGCCTCGCCGATGACACGCGTTATTTGGAGCCCGGCGACGCGTTTATCTGCCGGAAGGGAAAAAACTATAACGGCCATGATTTCGTCATCGAAGCCGTCTTTAAGGGGGCGAAAGCCGTCATTTCGGAAACCCCGATCGAAACAGTCGTCGTCCCCGTGTTTTTGTGCGACGATATCGAAAAATGTTTCGGAACCTTGCTTACGGAAATTTACGGCGCGCCTTGGGAAAATGTGCGACTCATCGGGATAACCGGCACGGACGGGAAAACAACGACCGCTTCGATTATCGAGCATTTATTTAACCGGGTATGGTCATGCGGGTATATCGGAACCAACGGAATCAGGTACTCAGGCGTCAGCGCCGAAAGCAATTACACGACTTTGCCTTTATGCCATTTGGTTAAAACCTTGAAGAAAATGGAGCTAAAAAATATTGCCTATTGCGCGCTGGAAATATCCTCGCAAGGCCTTGTCGATAAACGTTTGGAAGGGGTCGAGTTCGATATCGCGGTTTTTACTAATCTTTCCACCGAACACCTCGACACCCATCTCACGATGGAAAACTATTTTCGCGCGAAAGCGCAGCTTTTCTCAAAACTAAAGCCCGAGGGTCTCGCAATCGTTAATATTGATTCTCCTTACGGTCACCGTATCAACAGTCCCAAACTTATAACTTACGGAATCGATTATATCAGCGACTTTCGCGCCTTGAATATCAAGGAAGAAGGCGGCGGCGTCCGCTTCGATCTTAAAACCCCCGATTCCTTTATCAAAAACATCAAAACAAACCTCACGGGAAAATACAATGTCTATAACGCGGTCGCCGCCATGGCCTGCGCCCGGGAACGCGGTCTCCCCTGGGAGATAATCATAAAAGCGATCGGCGAAATCCCGAAAATTCCCGGCCGGATGGAACTATTGACAAAGGATGAGAATTTTCAAGTATACGTCGATTTCGCCCACACCCCCGGCGCGCTGCGGGCTGTTCTTATGAGCCTGAAAAGCAAAAGCGGCAGGATAATTATCGTTCTCGGAGCCGCCGGAAACAAGGATAAAAGCAAGCGCCCGGAAATGGGGAAAATCGCCTGCACCTATGCCGATCACGTAATTTTTACCTCGGAAGACCCGCGCAACGAAAACCCCTCCGCTATTATTAAAGAGATGACCCGCGCGACCGCCGCCCGCAATTACGAAATCATCATAAACCGGAAAACGGCGATAAGGGAGGCGATTTCTCGGGCCAAAGCCGGCGATATCGTGATCATCACCGGAAAAGGAAACGATAAATATTTCGAGGAGAACAATAAAGTCTATGCTTATTCCGATATTGCCGAAGTTCGAAAAGCCCTTGGAGAAAGAAAAAAGCGAGGATAGTTATTTATCTTCGCTTTTTTCTATCATATAAAGCGCGGACCCGAAATCACCCAACACTCTCACTTCCGAACCGAACCCGGTTCCCATGAACTGTTGATTAAGGCGGATTCCGGCGCGCTTCAAGGCGTTGCCATAAACCTTATAGCTTTCGCCGCCCGCTTTCGGTCGGTAAAACCGACTGATCAAATTATGAATTTTCCCGTTCAGTTTAATTTTAAACGGCAAAATATAATTAATCAGACTGCCGAAGATTTTAATATTAATCCGTTCCGGTTTGTGATAAAAGCGATAAAGCTCTCCTTCGTCCAACCCGTCGACGTAAATGATGTCTTCTTTCAAAGCGGGATGAAGAAGTTCCTGGAAATAACCGACGATCGCCCGGCTCCGGTCGGGCTCAACTACATAAAAATACGTCGCGTGGCTCTCGTCGATAAATTCGCGGCCACGGTAAAACGTCCCGTACTGGAAAAGCCGCCGGCGGGATTTATAGAAGGCAATCTGGCGCTTAATCGCGGAAATGCTTTTTTCGTCAAGCGCGGTTAAATCCAATTCATAGCCTAGATTTCCGAAACAGGCCAGGTTAAAGCGGGAAGAGAGCGGGGTCACGCGGAGCGTTTGGTGGTTGGGAACGGAACTCACGTGATTGGCAATGGCGGAGAGAGGATAACCGTAAGACGTCCCCCTTTGAATATAAATCCGCTCCAGGTAATCCGTGTTGTCACTGGTCCAAATTTGCGGGAAAAAGCACAACATCCCAAGGTCAAACCGGTTCCCGCCGCTCGCGCAGCCTTCGAATAAAATATCCGG
>DGED01000049.1:9741-52016 GCA_002385755.1 Caryophanales bacterium UBA3935
GTTTTTCCGTACATGTCGGTAATATTGCGATTATAATCCCATTTAACGTATTTTACGTTGCAAGACGAGAAGACTTCGCTTAACTTCCCGATTAAATAATCGCATACCTCGGGGTTGGTCAAGTCAAGGACTAATTGGTTGCGCCCGAGGGCGGGTTTTCTTCCCGGTATCCGCACCGCCCATTCGGGATGGGCGCGGTAGAGGTCGCTGTCCTCGTTAATCATTTCGGGCTCGACCCATAGACCGAATTCCATGCCCAAGTCATTAATTTTTCTCGCAAATCCCGAAAGCCCGCCGGGCAGTTTCTTCGTGTTGACATCCCAGTCTCCAAGCGAGGATTTATCGTTGTTTCGGCGGCCGAACCAACCGTCGTCTAAGACAAAGAGTTCGATTCCGACCTCTTTCGCGACTTTAGCCTGTCTTAATAATTGCTTTTCATTAAAATTAAAGTAAGAACCCTCCCAAGTGTTCAACAACACCGGTCTTTCTTTATTTTTAAACCGGCCGCGGACAATATGATTATTTACAAACACGTGAAAGTTTTGCGAGAGGCGGTTAAGGCCGCGGTCGGAGTATGTCATAACCGCTTCCGGGGTGATAAAATCGGCGCCTTCCGTTAAGATATGGTTAAAAGCGTAATCGTTTATCCCCGTCAAAAGCCGAGTTTTCTTAAGCGGCGTAACTTCAATCATAGTTTTATGATTTCCGCTGTAGACGAGATTGAAACCATAACAGGAACCTTGGAACTCATCGGCATTGTCTCGGCGTAATATCACGAGAGGGTTCCGTATGTTGGAGCTCGCTCCCGTTTTCGCGTCGTTAACATATACTCCCGATACAAGTTTCTTTTCGATAAGATGTCTTTCTTTCGCCCAGTCTCCTTCAAACGTCATCATCGCGTAATCGGAGTCGCGTAAGTCAAGCAGCATGGAAAACAAGCGCTCGATGGTTATCTCGCGCGTCGATTCGTTAACGACGCGGGCATAACGGGATATGACGTCGGCTTCATAAAAAACTTTGTAGTAAAGTTCCAATTTCAGTTTTAAAACATCGTCATAAAGATCGATGCGCAAAACGTCGTCGGCGCCGTAACTAGCGGGCAACGGTCCGATAGTTTCGCTCGTCTTCTCGCACCCCGCGTACTTAAAATTGCTATAATAACCGGTTTCGGGGTGAAAGAGTTTGAGCTGCGGTTCGCGAAAATCACCAATGCCCGGGGAAGACGTCTCCAAACCAAATTGGCCGACATACTGACGCTCCCTTCCTTCGTAGAGAACCGCGGAGCCGAACCCGCCCCCAGTTTTCATCTCCAGAATCTTGAAATCAGCGATATCGATTTTTTTTCCGTAATAATCGTGAATTAAAAGCCCCGCTTCGTTATGGCGGAATATGTAAATCGTGTTTTTCGTAGCGAGTAAAAAGCGGTTATCTTTGATCGTGATCATTTCGGCGCCTTCCCGTAATATACTTTGGCTTGATAAGGTAAGAGCTCGAGCGCATCCTTGGCGTAGTTGTTTAAAATCAGCCGAAAACCGCTTAAATCGAAGGGCGGTTTAAAAGAAGCCTTCTTCCCCGTCATATTTACCGCGACAAGCAGACAATCGTCTTGATAACGGCGTTCGTAAACGGCTATCTTATCGCTTCGCGGGTAATATTCGCGGTACGAGCCGTAAACGCATACCGGGTATTCTTTCCTTATCGCTATAATGCGTCGGTAGAATTGCAATATCGAATCCGGGTCTTTAATGCTGCTTTCAACGTTTATCTCCTTGTGATTCGGATTCACCTCGATCCAAGGGTCGCCCTCGGTAAACCCGGCGTTTTCGGCGCCCGACCATTGCATCGGCGTGCGGGCGTTATCCCGGCTCATGTATTTGATTTTTTTCATCATCCGCTTGTGGGTAAAACCTAATTTTCTTCCCAATTTATAAATATTATGCGTCTCGACATCGCGGTATTGGGAAAGCGAGGTGAAATGAGCGTTAGTCATGCCGATTTCCTGCCCTTGATAAATAAACGGGGTTCCTTGCTGAAATAGCAAATAAGCCGCGAGCATCTTGGCGCTTTCCGCGCGATATTGAAGGCTTCCGAAACGGTTAACCGAGCGCGGCTGGTCGTGGTTTTCCAAATAAAGCGAGTTCCAACCCCGCCCCGAAAGCGCCGATTGCCATTTTCGCATCGCCGCTTTTAATCTTTTCGGCTTGTATTTTCGCAAAAACCATTTGATGTAATAATTATCGGCCGCCATGTGATCGAACTGGAAAACCATGTTCAACTCGTCGCGCCCCTCCTCGATGTAGCTTAGCGCGATCTCCGGCGTGATCATAACGGCTTCGCCGACGGTGAACATATCGTAATGGGCGAAAACGTCGTTTTTCAATTCGCGCAAATACTCGTGGATGTTCGGGCCGTTTAAATAATGTTCTTTACCGCGCAAAATCGGGAGAAAAGATTTGCCGTTAGGCAGATCGGGGTTTTTCGAAATGATGTTAATCACGTCGCAGCGAAAACCGTCAACGCCTAAATCCAGCCAGAACTTCAATATTTTCTTGATCTCCTCGCGAACGCGGGGATTATCCCAGTTCAGGTCCGGCTGTTTCCTGGAAAACAAATGCAAGTAATAATCGTCCGTTTCCGGGTTGTATTCCCATGCCGAGCCCCCGAAAAAGGAAGTCCAGTTATTTGGCGGGCGGCGCTTTTTGCCTTTCCGGAAAAAATAATAATCCCTGTATGGACTGTTGACGTCTTTTTTCGCCGCCAAAAACCAAGGATGCTCATCCGACGTGTGATTGATTACCAAATCCATGATGAGCTTTATGCCGCGCTTATGCATCCCGGCGATCAATTCTTTAAAGTCGTCAAGCGTTCCGTATTCGGGCAAAATATCGCAATAGTCGCTGATATCGTAACCGTTGTCGTCCAGCGGCGATTTGTAAACGGGAGAGAGCCAAACGGCGTTAACGCCAAGGTATTCTAAATAATCGAGTTTTTCGATTATGCCCCGCAAATCGCCGATTCCGTCGTTGTTGCTGTCTTTGAAGCTCCGCGGATAAATTTGATAGACAATCGCCTCTTTATAATCCCTTTTCATTTTCCAAGCCTCCCGAAGTTAATCAGCCTGATAATCAATTCCATCGTTTTCGGTTTCACCTTGCCGCCGCTCATCACGGCCAAAGTCCGAACCGGGGTTTCCATAAGGCTCTTTAAAATCATTTCCCTCACGACGGGCGAAGCGTCCCCGCCGGCCTTTAACGCCTCCTTTTTTACCATTTTCACGAGAATTTTCCCAATCAAAGTTCTTTTCAAGTCGTTCAGGGTCGCGTTCATGGAAAAGGGGCGCTTCCTAATAACCGACTTCGCCGGCAAAGGCATGCCGAGGACTTCGGCAAATTTGGAAGCGGAAAAGTCGGGCAAAGGATAAGAGCGCCGGCGCGGGATGTAATCGGGGTCGTTTTCCTTCCTTTCCACCTCGGCCTCAAGCTCGATGTCGTTTGCGTTTTTCCCGACCTGGATTTTATATTTTCCCCGGTCGACATGATATCTCTTTAAATCAACGTCGTAATAACTAAAATCAGAGTATTCCAGTTCAAAGGCCACGGTTTTCTCTTCGCCGGCCTCAAGATAAATTTTATCAAACCTGCGCAATTCCCTTTTTGGTTTATCTATTTCCGAATCATTGTTTTCCACATATAATTGGACCACTTCGTACGCGGGCCTCGTCCCGGCATTTTTCACTTTAAACGCGACTTTTATCTTGCCGTCGCGAGTGATGTCCTGACTGTCGACGGTTAAACCCGAATACGAAAAGCTGGTGTAACTAAGGCCGTACCCGAAAGGAAACAATACCTTTTTATCGAAAGTCGTGTAATAGCGATAACCGACATAGATGCTTTCCGCGTACCAAACCGCGTTGTTCCCGTCGGCGAAGTTTTTCGTCGACGGATCGTCTTCTACGGCGACGGGAAAAGTCGTCGCCAGCCGACCCGAAGGCGACACGGAACCGAATACTATTTCCAATAACGGTTGACCGGAAGCAGCCCCCAAAAGATGACAAAACAAAATGCCCTTCGCATTCTCGATAAACGGCATCGCCACCGGAGCTCCAGCGAACAAAGAAACCACAACATTCGGGTTCGCTTTCGCGACTTCCGCAATTAAAGCGAGTTGTCCCTTAGGCAAGTCGAGGTCTTCGCGGTCATACCCTTCGGATTCATATGTTTCCGGGAGCCCGGCAACGATTAACACTTTATCGGCGTCTTTCGCCCCGGCGACCGCCTCGTCGATAAGCTCTTGGCTGAACCCGTCGCCCGCAAGCGTATAGCCGGGGTAAAAGGCGTAGGAATCCGTAAATGCGGAAATCTCGCTCAAGACGGTTTCGAATCTCAGCGGGTTGACCGCCGAGCTACCGCCGCCTTGCAAGCGCGGATTGCGAGCAAACTCGCCGATAACGGCAATTTTCTCGTTCGCCCCGAAAGGCAGAACCCCGTCGTTCTTTAAAAGCACGATTCCGTGCCGGGCGATCTCGCGGGCGATTTCATGGTGTTTTTCAGCGTCAAAGTTCAAGGGTTCGTTATCCTGGTGTTTTTTCACCATTTTTATAATCCGATCGACGGAGCGGTCAATCACATCAACGCTGATCTCGCCTTTTTTATAAGCTTCAAGCAGCAGTTTCGCATTGTAACCGCGCGACGAGGGCATTTCCAAATCCAAACCCGCCTTAAGGGCGGCCGCGCGATCGTAAACCGCGCCCCAATCGGAGACAACCACGCCTTCATACTTCCATTCGTCCCGCAAAATATCAGTGAGAAGATATTTGCTTTCGCAGGCGTATTCGCCGTTTATTTTATTGTAACTAGCCATTACCGTCGCGGGCTTTTCCCTGATGGCGATTTCGAACCCCTTCAAATATATTTCGCGCAGGGCTCGCTCGTCGACGACGGAGTTAATCGTGAAGCGGTATGTTTCCTGATTATTCGCGGCGTAATGCTTCAGGGACGTCCCGACATTGTATTTTTGCGCGCCCCGTATCCAGGCGCTCGCCATAACTCCGGCAAGGTATGGGTCTTCGGAAAAGTATTCAAAATTACGGCCGCACAAGGGATTGCGTTTAATGTTAATGCCCGGTCCCAAGACCACGTGTACGCCGGCGGAACGCGCCTCGCGCCCGATCGCCTCACCCATCTTTTGGATTATCAGGGGGTAAAACGTGCACGCCGCGGTGGCGGCGGCCGGAAACAAAGTCGCCGGGTAACTGCCGCGAGCGCCGATGTTGTCGAGACTATCGACCTGCTTTCGCAACCCGTGCGGACCGTCGGCCATCATGATCGATTTGACGTTTAGGCGGTCGATATTATACGTATGCCAAACGTCTTTGCCATTTAACAGATTAATTTTATCCTCAATGTTCATTTTCCGCCTCGGTTTTTATTTTTATGGTTTCCTCCAATATTTGATTGCCGGCTTTAACTTTAACGCGCCCAACGGCGCTTTTGCCGTTGGTTTTCAACCAAAACCCGACCGCCCCGCCTTGAAGCGATATTTCGCCGGGCCCGATTAAGTCAATCCCGCCCTCGGTTTCCACAATAACCGGGTCAAAGGAGTAAACCAAAAGATTATCGTTTTGATCAACTTTACGGACAACCGCCCGGACAGCGTCATACGTTGCCTCTGGCTTTAAAACTTTCTTGTCCAGAGTCAACCTGAACGCCGTTTTCCGCGCCGGCTCTTTTATAACCGTCTTTAGCAGTTTGCCGTCTTTATACCCTTCAAACCGGTAAACGGCTCCGCTCGCGTTGTATTTATAATACAGATTCATCGCGTCCGCAAGCTTATACCGCTTTTTAAACATCAAAAACGCCATTCCCAATTTGTATCTTAACGGGATGTTTAGCCCGCGCTTGGCGACCGCGCGGAATATTTTCCTCGTCAGTCGCGCTTCGAATTTGGTGAACCCCTCCTGATCCACAAGGCGGTTACCGATAAAATCATCAATCTTGATCAACGAATGAGGAAGCTTGCTTTTTCTTTCGGGATAAAAAGTATCGACATATGCGTCGTTTACGTAAAGTTTGACGCAGTCAAGATTGGTGGCGACATAGACGCTTTCGATAAAGCTCGCCGGATAGTCGCCGTAATTCATTGTCCCGAGAACTTCCATGACCGGTTTTTCATCCTGTAACGCGGCATAAACGTAAGCGGCGTATTTGGGAATTCTGAACATATCCAAAACCCCGTGATAACAAACCTGGTCGCCGCTTCCGAATTCGTGATGGGTATTGTAATCGCACATGCACCAACCGATTGCCCCCGCGACTCTTTTCCGGGAAAACGCCGCTTTCAATACCCGGTAATGCCTTAACGCGTGCTCGACCCGGTGCGGTTCGGCATCGTATCGCTTGGCGGGGAACATATGGCCGTTATGTTCGGTAATTAAATACGGAACCTTCTTTTTCACCCTGTTCGGGTTTTGAATCACCGTCTTCCCCCCGGCGTGAGTAAAGTCATTAAAAGTATAAACGTCCTCAAACATTTCGCTTCCCGGGAAATTACGAACGCCGCCCAAAGGACGCAGGGGATCTAACTCCCGCGCCAATTCGCTCGTCGCGCGATATAATTCCGCGTCGTCCGGCGATTCGTTAATGCGGACGCCCCACATAATGACGGAGGGATGGTTGTAATCGCGGGTAATCATCGCCTTGACATTGTTTAGGGTATTTTGCTTGAAAGCGGGCCCGCCGATATATTGCCAGCCGGGGATTTCCTCAAACACCAAAAGACCGATCTCGTCGCAGCGATTCAGAAAATGTTTGGATTGCATATAGTGCGACGTCCGGACGATATTTGCGCCAAGCTCGCGCTTCAATATCTCGGCGTCTCTCTCCTGAACGCTTTTCGGCATGGCGTACCCCGCGTACGGATAACTTTGATGGCGGTTAAGACCGCGAAGTTTTACCAATTTCCCGTTGAGGTAAAACCCGCGTCTCGTGAATTTCACGTCCCGAAAGCCGAAATTTACCGTGATCTCGTCTAGCGTTTTTTGGTTGACGATCAATTTAACTTTGACTTTGTATAAATAAGGATTTTCTATGCTCCATAATTCTTTTTTATCCAAAACGCATTCGAAAGTACTTTGATTTTGCACGAACAAAAAGGAGTTTTTGTATACGGGTTTTCCTTTATCGAGAACGGTGATTTCAATAACGCCGGCGTTTACCGATGTCTCTATATCGCACGATAAAATATTGGTTTCAATATTAAAACAATGCAGAAAACAATTTTTAATATGCTCGCGGTTTAAAATCTCAAGTTTGACTTCGCGGTAAATACCGCCATAGCCGAGATAATCAACTAAATTCCCAAAAGGGGGAATATCGGGGTGTTCATGACTGTCAACAACGACTTCCAAAAGGTTGAGCGTGCCGAAATTCAAATATTTGTTTAAATTATAACAGAAACGGTCGTAACCGCCCTCGTGACGGCCGACATGCTTGCCGTTAAGATACACGTCGGCCATATGGGCGACGCCTTCGAAAACGATGTTGACGATTTTTCCGCGGTGTTTTTTGTTAAGAAAAAATTCCTTTTTATAAAGCGAAACATAACCCCGGTATTCTTCGCCCGGATAATTAAATGGCAGCGTCGGGTAACAGTGAGGAAGATCAACGGTCTCGTAATCCTCCGTAATCGGCCGGGCTAAATCTTCGGGGGAAAATTGTTTTTTAAATGTCCAGTCAAAATTCAAATCGATTGTTGTGCGCATTAACATACCTCGTATACTATATCATTTTCTTTATCGGTTATATTATAACACGGGAAGAGACAATTTTCCAAAGAAAAAAACAAGCGGAAGTTTTCCATATGCTAAAGCAATAGATAAGCGTTTTTAGGTTTTTCCTTATTGGCGCTTAAACATAAAAATAAAAAAATCATAAAACGAGCGTGAACTCTTTTATGATTTTTTATCAATATTCTATTAATCGCCGCGCACGTTTTTGTAAATATCGCTTTTAGCGACGCCGCGGTCTTTCGCGACCGCTTTGACGGCTTCCATTGAACTCAACCCCAGCCGTAAATAATGCTCGTAATGCTCGGCGATAGTTTTTTTGTTGAGCATCTCTTGCATGGGACTTTTTTCCGCGCCTTTCACGATTATCACGATTTCCCCTTTAATGCCCGAAAGTTCCGGTATGACATCCTTGACTTTCCCGCGGATATACTCTTCGTGGACTTTTGTTAACTCGCGCGCGATTACGACGTCCCGGTTGCCGAGAATTTGGCATATCATTTCCGCCGTCTCGACAACCCGGCGCGCGGCTTCGTAAAAAATAAGGGTATCCTCGCAGAACGCCAGCTTTTCCAATTCTTTTCGCTTTTGACTTTTACGGTGATTTAAAAAACCGTAGAAATAAAAGCGCTCGGAAGGCAAGCCGGAAGCGACCAATGCCGTAAGAGCGGCATTTGCGCCCGGGAGCGCGACGACGCAAAAGCCTTCGTCCAGAGCCTTGCGCGTCACGTAATAGCCGGGGTCGCTTACCCCCGGCAACCCGGCGTCGCTTACCAAAGCGACTGTCTTTCCGGCCCGTAAAAAATCGATTATCTTTTGAGATTGCGTCTCCTCGTTAAAGGCGTGGTAACTATAAACCGTCGTCATAATATTAAAATGACTAAGTAAAACCTTAGTCACTCTAGTGTCTTCTGCAAAAACATAATCCGCGCCTTTCAGCGCCTCGATCGCCCTTAGCGTCATATCTTGCAAATTCCCAATCGGCGTGGGAACAAGGTATAAGGCGGGAGGCGCGTCGGCCGCGTATGATTTTTGCTTCCTCATTCGGCGATGACCCGTTTTGCTCTTTCATTCAGATCGCGCTCGGCATACACGATTTTCATAAGGTCGGTTTTTTTCTTATTCGTAATGCCGAACTTTTCTTGAATTTGTTCAATGATAAAATGCTCTTCCGCGCTATAAAATTCATCGATTAGCGATGCCCGAACCAAATTCAAAAAAACAATATTTTTAATCGCTTTCGTTTTAGAGGCAAAATATTTGACTAACTTTTCCAAATCGTGAGAACTCTTCCGATACCTATGAGCGTCTTCCCCCATCTCGTTTTTAAACAAATTAATAATCTGCAGCTCGGTTTCGTCGGCCTCGCCGCCCGCCGCGATAACTTTAATCAATAAATCAATGAAATAATGTTTTTCTTCGCGTGAAAGTAAATTTAAAAACATCGGCATCACTCCTTTATATTTTTATTATATCATATTTGTTTGTTAAAGTTAAATATTTTTAACACTTCGTCCGTATATTTGTCGTCATCATCGTACACATATAAAGGTTTTTCCACGACAGCGTCGTCTTTTCTGTTGGCCCGCGCCTCGGCGAGAAACACCAACGCCGCGGGCGAGCTGATTTTCGAGTAAACAAATCGCAAGCGTCTTAAACCGAAGTTATGCTTTCTCAAAGCGGCGATTATTTCCCCCAGACGTTCCGTCCGGTGCACCATATTAAGCGAGCCGCCGGCGCAGAGCAGTCTTTTCGCCTCAAGGACGATATCGTCCAAAGTAATTTCAATTTCATGACGGGCGACGGAAAGATAGTCGTTTTTGTTTAGATTGCTCGTAGGTAGATATTTAAAATATGGGGGATTGGAAATAACGACATCGAAAATATTTGCTCCGACGATTTTATAAATATTTTTTATATTATTATTGATAATAGTTATTTGTTTTTCAAAATGATTGATTTTAACGCTTTTCTCGGCCAGCCGGTAAACTTCCTCCTGCAATTCGACGCCGAATATTTTCCCGGTCGTTTTCATCGTCAAAAATAACGGGATCGGGGCGTTACCGCAGCCCAAATCGATAACGCGCTCGTTTTGTCCTTTAACGCGGACAAAATCAGCAAGTAATATCGAATCAAGCGAAAAACAAAACATATCGCTTCTCTGGACGATTTTTATCTTCTCGTAACCGAGCAGCTCATGTATTGTTTCCATCTTCAATCACGTCGTCGGTTAAATCGGCGGGGTCCTCTTCCTCGCGATAACTTTCTATTTTCTCAAGCTCGCCCGCCGTCCATACTTCCACTTTATCGTTATTTTCGCATTTTATTATTTCCCGCAGGTAATCGACGCCGATTACTTTACAACATGTCCCCGTCGGAGTTTTAACCAAATCTCCGACGAGGGGGATGCGTTCCCTGATTTCTTTATAAATTGGATGCTCGTAACCGATGCAGCACATTAGTTTCCCGCATAACCCGGCAATTTTTGAAGAATTTAAGGTCATTCCCTGTTCTTTGGCCATTCTCATCGTTACCAAGTCAAATTCCCTCAGGTGTCTTTTACAGCAGATTTCCTGCCCGCAACTGCCGATGCCGCCCAAAAACTTGGCGCCCTCGCGCGGCCCGACTTGACGCAATTCAATCCGGACTTTAAAAGTAGCCGCCAAATCTTTAAGGAGTTCGCGAAAATCGACCCGGCCGTCGGCGTTGTAATATATGATTATTTTTTGGCGATCAAGCGTGTACTCGCAATCCAGAAGTTTCATCTCCAAACCGTGCCGATCAACGATTTCCTTGCATTGGGCAAGCGCTTTTTTCGCCCGCTCATAATTTTTTTCATATGTGTTCAAATCTTGTTTGGTTGCGAGCCTAATTACCGGCTTTAGTTCGTGCTCAATCGAGCTTTCGTCCAATTCCTTTTCAGGGAGGACGACAGTTCCGAGCTCGATGCCGCGAATCGTTTCGACAACCACTTTATCATTCACTGACAAAGTCAGTCCGTTAGGATTAAACCAATATATTTTTCCTACGTCCTTAAAGCTGACGCCTATTATTTTCACCATAAGTTAGAGATTCCTTTCTTCGCGTTAAGATAATATTTAGACTGCGATCGCCAGCAACATTTGCGTGTAAAAAAGATCTATATTAATATTGTATTTTAACTTTTGCTTGTAATTCAATATTTTTTCTATTCTTTCGATAATTTGTCGCGGCGATAAATCATCATAAGACTCAAGATCATGTATGATGTTTCTAAATATTATTTTTTCATTTTGTTTTAGATTTAAATATAATAAACTGCTTAAAAATGCGATCATTAAATCAAGAAAGATATTGTGAAATCTTTTATCCGACTCGGATAAAAGAAATTTCCCGTCTTCGTGAATTGTTAATAACGGTGATTTTTCTTTTGTGATAATATTGTTGACGATTTTTTTCACTAAATCGATTAAATCCAAAATTTTGCCTTCGTTTATCATTTCCAGGCACTCGTCAACGCTGTTGGTAATATGAGCAAGAATATAACTGGTTTCTTCCTCGATACCGAGAGAAATAAGTTTATCGGCAATCGCGCGCGGCGGTAACTGGCGGAAACTGACTATTTGCGCGCGGGAACGAATCGTCGGGATGACGTTATATAAGTTTTCGGTTATCAACACTCCGTAGTTACCCGGTCCGGTTTCCTCCAAAAATTTAAGCAGCGAATTGGCAGCCGACATCGTCGCCCTATCTATATCCCGAATAATAAAAATCCGGTTTTTTTCATCGACCGGTTTTAAGGAGAATTCTTTCCCCAGATTATCGGTCTGTTCCTTTTTTATAGCGTTATTATCCGGCGACACTAAAATCACGTTCCGGTGGGTTCCGTTGATTATCTTTCGGCATTCCGGGCACTTCAGGCACGGTTTCTCGACGGACGCGCATAGTAATAAGGCGGCCAGGTAATATGCTGCCTCGAGCTTTGGGGTTCCTTTCGCGCCTTCGAATAAATACGTGTGCACTAGCCGGCCCTTTTTATAGCTATTATCCAAAAGTTTTATGACATGCTTCTGAGTATCGAAAAGAACATCAAATGTCACCCGCATCATCTCCTTGGAATTTTTGCAAAGACAATTTCCTTAATATCGGCATATATTCGGTCAAGCGGCTGACTGCCGTCAACCACCCGGATCCGATCCGGGAACATCCCGGCGACCAATAGATAGCCCTCGCGGACTTTCGTGTGAAACGCGGCTGTTTCCAGGTCGAGACGGTCGACCTTGCGGTGGGAGTTTGTGATCCGGCTTAACCCTTCCTCGGGCGCGACGTCAATATAGACCGTAACGTCCGGTAAGATTCCTTCGGTCGCGTAAAGATTGATATCATATACTTTTTCAATTCCCAACCCGCGCGCGTGACCTTGATAGGCAAGCGACGAATCCAGGAAACGATCGCATATCACCGTAGCGCCCGCTTCCAATGCCGGCCTGATTACTTCGACCAAATGCTGGCGCCGACTCGCCGCGTACAAGAGCGCTTCCGTGCGGTAATCCATTTCGCAGTTATCGACATCCAAAATAATATTCCGGATTTGTTCCGAGATTTTGTTTCCGCCCGGTTCCCGCGTTTTGATCACCGAATAGCCTAACCGCAGCATCTCATCGTATAGCCTGTTGATAAGCGTTGTTTTCCCGCTGCCCTCGACGCCTTCAAAAGTAACAAACAAACCCATTGTAGCCTCCGCTCCGTATAATTGAGAAATAATTATTCGCCGATTATTTTTATTAAAACTCTTTTATCGCGCTTGCCGTCAAATTCGCCGTAAAAGACGCGTTCCCATGTCCCCAAATCCAACCTGCCGTCGGTAATGGCCACGACCACTTCCCGCCCCATAATCGTCCTCTTCAAATGAGCGTCGGCGTTGTCTTCATAACCGTTATGATGATACATGGAATAGGGCTTTTCCGGAGCCAGCTTTTCTAACCAGTTTTCATAATCCTGATGCAGTCCCGGCTCGTCATCGTTTATAAAAACACTGGAAGTAATATGCATCGGATTGCAAAGCAAAAGCCCCTCTTTTATTCCGCTTTTTCTTACGGCTTCCTCAAGCCGATTCGTTATATTAATTAATTTTCGGCGTTCCTTCGTGTGGATCACGAATACCTCGCGATATGACTTCACTTGCGTTCCTCCTAACTAATAAATAAATAATTCATATGTTTATTATATCAAAATAATAAGAAAATTAAAAGCATTGATTATATTGTTTTTTCTTGTCTATATAGCGTAGTTATGATAAAATATAAGAAAGGCGGTGAAGAGATGCGGATTAACGTTAATGACTTGACATTCGGCTACACGCAGCGACCGGTTCTAAAAAACGTTACCTTTTCGCTTACAAGCGGGGAGTTTTTATCGGTTGTCGGAAAAAACGGCACCGGTAAAAGCACTTTAATTAAATGTCTGTTAAAAATCGTTGCCGTGCCAAACAATACGATTTTTTTTGACGATATCGACATTAACGCCTTAAAACGCTTCTATCACGTCGGTTATGTCCCGCAAAAATCGGAAATAACGTATGAATTTCCGATCACCGTTAACGAGTTTTTATCTTACGCGTATTTAAAACGAAAAGACGCGTACTTTACTTCCGTTATTAACGCCCTTGACCTAAACCCGATTTACAACGAGAACATTAACAATCTTTCGGGCGGGCAGCTCCAAAGGGTGTTAATCGCCCGGGCGTTATTAAACAAGCCGAAATTATTGATTTTGGACGAGCCGACCGTCTCTATCGATAACGAAAGCATACTTGCCCTGAATAATATATTAAAAAAACTTCACAACGAGCTAACCACGATCATTTTAAGCACTCATGACCTGGAATTCGCCCGCGAACACAGCGATTGTTATCTTGTGCTTAACGAAAAATATGAACACCGCTTTTTATCGGGGAAGGATTACGATGATGTTTTTAAATATATTTAAGGCTATAATCGAAATAGACTTTTTCCGAAACGCAATTATCGCGGCAATCATCATCGGCGTTATTTCACCCCTGGTCGGGACCGTCGTCGTTATCCGAAGGCTTTCGAACATCGCCGACACATTAAGCCACTTTTCCCTGGCGGGCGTTGTCATCGGCGTTTTCCTTGCGAAAATTCTCGTGCCAATTTTAAAAATATCGATCGACCCTATTTTCATGGGCATTATTTTTAGTATTGGCGGGACGTTTTTGATTGAAAAAATCAGGAACTTCTATCGAAACTACAAGGAACTGTCAATGGCCATCATCATAAGCCTGGGCGTTTCTTTGACCGGTCTTTTTATCAGCATCACCGACGGAATCACAACGTCATTTACCACGGCGCTTCTCTTTGGTAGCATTCTCGCGGTCAGCCTGACGGACTTGATTCTGGTTTTGTTTTTCGCAATCTGCATTTTTGTTTTTATCGTTTTTTATTATCGGCAAATAATAACTTTGTGTTTCGACGAGACCTACGCGCGGATATCCGGGATTAACGTAAAAAGATTACAACTGGCGATAACAATCGTCTTGGCCCTGACAATCTCGATTTTTATCGAACTTGTCGGCGTTCTTTTGATTTCTACCTTGTTGATTATTCCCGTCGCCTCGTCAATTTTGATCGGGAAATCTTTCAAAAACACGATCGTTATTTCGATTATCATCAGCATGTTTTCGATACTGGTCGGGTTTACCGCCAGCTATTACTTTCTCTGGCCGCTCGGCTCGACAATCGCGTTGGTGAATATAATTTTGCTTTTTATTATCTTTTTTACGCTCAAAATCCGCGATATCCGATATAAAACGAAAAAAAAATAAAGAAGAAACAACGTAACGCGCCAATTTTGCCAACATTGGCGCGTTTTTTTTATCTTCCTCTTTATTTTCACGAATAAATAATATAATAAATTCTCTATGATTATTTTTATTTGCCGGTGAATGCCTAATAATCAATTTTCACCAAATAGAGCCCGTTGGGCGGCAGCTTTTTCGGCGCCGGCAGAGGAGCCTTTCCGGCGAGGCTCTTACGGATATCATCCAGGGTCTTTTTCCCGCGGGCGACCTCCAAAGCGGTCGCGATAATAATTCGGATCATGTTATGCAAAAAACCGTTGCCGACGATTATCACTTTTACGGCGCTCCCTTCCCATTCAAACCCGACGCGGTAGATTTCCCGCGTCGTGTTCTCGGCGGCTTTGCTGCGGGAAAAATAACGAAAATCATGTCTGCCGACAAACAATAGCATCGCTTCCTCAAATAGCCGATAATCTACGCGCGGGTAACGGTAATAATGCCTGTAATTACGGAAAAGCGGGTTATAAGTCCCGAAATCCAGTATATAATGATATTCCTTGCTTTTCGCGCTATACCGAGCGTGGAAATCGTCGTTCGCCCTTTCCACGGCGGTTATATGAACGTCCTCGGGCAGGCGGGAATTCATCGCTCTTATTAAACTCGACGTTTTAATTTCCAAATCGGCGTCGAAATGAAAAACCTGCCCTAAAGCGTGAACGCCGGCGTCGGTGCGGCCGGCGGGATGGATCCGCGTCGGCTTTTTAAATATCAAAAGCAAGGCGCGCTCGATTTCCTCCTGGACGGAACGGGCGTTTTTTTGAATTTGAAATCCGTGAAATAATGCGCCGTCATAACGGCAGGTACATTTATATCGCATATTTCATCACGTTCAACGCTATTAATCCGCTTAATATCCCGAGCGCGGCCAACAGAACAACGAAATCGATAAAGCGAAAACGCAAAAGGTTAATCGAAGTCCGGTCCGCTCCCGGCACGTATCCCCTGACTTCCATGGTGTCCGCCAAATCATAAGCCTTGCGCAGCGATATTATAAACATCGGCAACAACAGGGACACGATTTGCGTTACTTTTTGTTGTAACTTTCCTTCCTTAAAGTCAACTCCCCTTGAGGCCTGGGCCTTGAGTATTTTTTGGGCTTCCAAAAATAACGTGGGGATAAACCGTAAAGTTATCGAGATCATCATTGAAAATACGCTAACCTTGATGCCGATATACTTTAGCGGTTTAAGCAAGAGTTCCAAACCGCGGTTAAGATCGGCGGGCTTGGTAGTGAGGGTGAGAAGCGAAGAGACAAAAATAAGCGATAAAATCCGCGCCACGACAACCAACGAGGTAGTGAGGCTATCTTTATAAACCGTTATAGAGTATTTCGTTATCACAAGAGGCGACGGGATTATTGCCTGAAGAAAGAATACCAGGAAAAACAGCGCGAGAAATTGTAAAAAGCGGTATTTCCTGAACACACGCCCGCCTAAGAAATATAAAACCAACAAGGCGATAGAGAACGTCAGGTTAAGCCAGGTCAACGTGAAATCAAAAGTATGGATCGCGGTCGAACCGCGATTAAACAACACCTGAAAGAAAACGGTGAGGAAAATTATCACCGACATAGCTCTCAGACTCGCCAGAAACTTGGCAAGGGGGATTTTGCTCGATAAAATCAAAACTAAAACAAACGCCAAGGCAATAGCGAGCGAGGCGACTTTCCTAAGCAGAAAAAGCGATGCGAGAATGATAAAAATCGCCGTTATTTTCGTTCGCGGGTCAAGCCGATGCAACCAGGAATCCGAATCGTAGTATTGGCCGAAAACAAGGTTGGTGTTCATAAGCCCGTCTCGAATGCCTTTCTTATTTGCTGGTAAGCGTCCTCGATCGTGTATTGATTGACGTCGATAGCAACGCCAAACCGCTTCCTGATTGCCCTTAATAGTTTTATCGTTTCCGGATAGTCGAGGCTGTATTTCTCATATAAATCTTCTTTTTTCAATAAATCGTCCTTTTCGCCGTCATAGATGATTTCGCCGTCTTTCAAGACGATCACGCGCTCAAAATAACGCGAAACGACTTCCATGTCGTGAGTGATGATGATAATAGTTTTATTTCTCTCGCGACGAAGATTGACTAATATATCCAATAGGTCGCGCTTGCCGCTGGGGTCAAGCCCGACGGTCGGCTCGTCCAAAATTAAAATATCGGGGTTGCTCGCTAAAATCCCGGAAATAGCCACTTTCCTCAGCTGTCCTCCCGACAGCGTGAAGGGACTCCGGTCAAGCAATTCCTCTATCCCCATCAGCTTTGCCGTTTCCCTCGCTTTTTCTTCTGGGTTTTCAACGCCGAAATTAACCGGTCCAAACGCAATGTCTTTAAGGACCGTAGTTTCAAATATCTGATACTCGGGAAACTGAAAAACAAGACCGATTTTTTTTCTGATCGGTTTTAGTTTCGTCTTCCGGGTCAAACGCTCGTTCATGATTTTTATCTCGCCGGAAGTCGGCATCAACAGGGCGTTCATCAATTGCACCAAGGTTGACTTCCCGCTTCCCGTGTGCCCGACCAAGGCGATCATTTCCCCGGATTCTTTAATGTTTAAGTTTATATTTTTTAACACGAACCTAACTTTTTGTTTTTTTCGCGGCACGTAATACGCAAAACTCACTTCCGAAAAGTTAATTCCCATAGCAATTCCTCGATTTCTTGTTTACTGCTCAGTTTTTCGTTTTTCTCGACCAGATCCAATAACTTCATGCTTTCAACGATATCCAATTTGCATTCAAGCAATAAATCTCTTTGTCGGAATACATTCTCCGGGGAATCATTCAAAACGATTTTTCCCTCGTTCATAACCATGACCCGGTCGGAATATATTGCTTCGTTTAAATTGTGAGTTATCGTAATCAACGTTTTTTCTCTTTTCAACTGCCAGATAATCTCGTTAACTTCCTTCACGCCTTTGGGGTCGAGCATGGAAGTGGCTTCGTCAAATATAATGATATCGGGGTTGATCGCTAAAACGCCGGCAATCGCGACGCGTTGTTTTTCGCCGCCGGATAAGTTTTCCGGATTATAATGAAGAAATTTACCCATCCTAACCTTTTCGGCGTAGTAATCGATTAATTCAAGCATTTTATCCCGCGGGAACATGCGGTTTTCCATGCCGAAGGCGATATCGTCGCGTACGGTCACGCCGACAAATTGATTATCGGGATTTTGAAAAACAATCCCGATTTTTTTCCGTATTTCATCGATGTTTTCGTCCGTTAGCGGTTGACCGTTAATCAAAATCTCGCCGCTGTCCGGCCTTAAAAGCCCGACAAGCAGTTTTGCTAGAGTCGATTTCCCGCTGCCGTTATGACCCAAAATTGACACGAACTCGCCCTTGTTTATGTTGAAAGATACATTGTCTATGACTTTTTCGGTTTCTTTGTAAGAAAAGCTTAAATTTTCAACTTTAATCATTCGTTTCTCCGCTGCCGTTATAAAATATGAATATAATCATAAACATCATCGTAAATTAATTCCACGGTAATCCCGTTCGTGCAAATAATCGGGGTCGGAATATTTTTCGTGATTTTCATGTACATGCAACGCTTTGTCTGGCAATTGGCATGGATCATCAATATTTCCTTGTCGGTAATTTGCACGCTGTTTTCGATTCTTTTTTTATTGTCAGTTTCCACGGTTTTGGTTTCAAGAACTTTGCCGGTTCCGTCTTTCGCTGTTATCGTGAGAATTTGATCATTCGAGGCGATATCAATGGTAATGTTAATATTATCTTCAATTTTCACCGCTAAAATAACTTCTTTGTTATAGGAAATTTGCGCGTATAGGTCGCCGGATTTATCAATATTGATAAAATAAAGCGTGTAAAATAAAAGCGCTATGAAAAAAACCGAAAGAATTGTGACTATATCAAATTTTTTCATCGCCCATGCCTCGTTTTCTTTAAGTAATTGTAGCACTTTCGACACAAAAATTCAACAATAGAACTACGGACAAGCGCTGTTTTTTAAAAACCTCTTAAAGTAGCGGGAATGGACTTTAAGAGGCGTAGCGTTTTAAACAAATTCAATAATCGCCATCGGGGCGGCGTCGCCGCGCCGCGGACCGAGTTTTAACACCCGAGTATATCCCCCGTCGCGATCGCGGTAATTGGGAGCTATTTCGTCAAATAATTTCTGAATGGCGTATTGCTGTTTGTCTTCATCGACATATTCAAATCTTATGGTTTTGGCCGCGCGGATCCGCGATGACAATGTGTTGATTTTGCCTAACGTCACCATCCTGTCAGCCAGTTTCTGCACTTCTTTGGCTTTTGGAAGAGTCGTTTCTATCCGGCCGTTGATGATGAGATCGGTAACCAAATCGCGCAACAAAGCCTTGCGTTTGGCGGTATCGCGACCTAATTTTCGATAACCTCTTGACATATGTATATCCTCCTTAGAAAAGTAGTTTTATTAATCTTCCGCGTCTTCAGACAATTCGGACTCTTCGGGAATTTCATCCAAGTCATCGCTGGCGTTGTAATCCGTATCATACGAGCGGCGGAGGTCAAGGCCAAGCTCGTGGAGTTTTTGGATTACTTCTTTCAATGACTTGCGACCCATATTTCGGATACGCATCATTTCCTCTTCGGTCTTTTGCGTCAACTCGCCAATGGTATGAATGCCCGCTCTTTTCAAACTGTTGTAAGAACGAACCGATAAATCCAACTCTTCGATTTTCTTTTCGAGTTTCTTGTTAGTAACTTTTTCCTCGCGCTCATACATATAGTCTTGCTCGTTTATCAACTCGTTGAGCTGGGAAATAACCTCGAAATGTTGAATCAAAAACTTTGAGGCGAGCGAAACCGCGTCCGAAGGCTGGATTCCTTTATTCGTCCATACTTCTAAAATCAGTCTTTCATAGTCGACGTTTTCATCAACGCGCGTTTTTTCCACCTCGTACCGGGCTTTCGTAATCGGCGTGTAAATTGAATCGATGGCGATGCGACTGATGATTTGATTACCCGCTTTGTCGCGGCAAAATGCTTTGTTTTCTTCCGCCCCGACATAACCTATTCCCTTACGGGCAAAAAACCTGGCTTTAAAACGAGCGTTTTTCTCCAGGGTAACAATTACCTGCTCCGGGTTTATAATAGTGATTTCGCTGCTATGTTCCAAGTCGCCGGCGGTAATGACTCTTTCGCCGACGGCGTCGATGGTTAACTCGTATAATTCCCCCGGTTCGTTCGGAGCAGATTTAAACAATATATCCTCGGGAATGGCAAAGATAATATTTTTTAAATTCAATATGATCTCTGTAATATCTTCCAACATCCCGGGAAGCGTCATGAATTCATGTTCAACCCCTTCGATTTCGGCGGCGACTATCGCCACCCCGGGCATGGACGACAAAAGAACGCGCCTCAGGGCATTGCCGAGCGTTAAGCCGTAACCCCGCTCAAGCGGAGAGATAACGAATTTACCATATCCCTCATCCTTATGTTCAATCGTCGCCAGAGGTTTGATGAACTCGAATTTTTTCATTCGTAATCCTCCTTCAATCTTTTCTTAACCGCGAGGTCTTTTCGGCGGTCTGCATCCATTATGCGGAATCGGCGTTACGTCTTTTATTGCCGTTATTTCCAACCCGGCAACCTGCAATGACCTAATAGCCGCTTCCCGGCCCGGTCCCGGGCCTCTTACCGATACCTCGACTTTCTGCATGCCGTTGTCAATAGCGGCTTTAGCGCAGGCTTCGGAAGCCATTTGCGCCGCAAAGGGGGTTGATTTTTTGCTTCCCTTAAAGCCCAAAGCGCCGGCGCTGCTCTGCACGATGGCGTTTCCATTCGGATCGGTAATGGTTATAATGGTGTTATTAAAGGTGGAGTGAATATGGGCTATGCCGATTGGCACATCCTTTTTAACTTTGCGTTTTCTTGTTTTACGAGCCATTATTTCATTCTCCTTCTAGTTATTTTTTCTTATTAGCCACGGTCTTGGCTTTGCCTTTTCTCGTTCTGGCATTACATCTCGTATTTTGCCCTCTAACCGGCAATCCCCGGCGATGGCGAATACCGCGATAGCAACCAATTTCCATCAGCCTTTTTATGTTTAAAGCGACATCCCGCCGCAAATCGCCCTCCACTTTGTAGTTGGCGATTTCGCGCCTAATAGCGGCAAGTTCATCCTCGGTTAAATCCCTGACGCGCTTGCTTCCTTCGACGCCGGCATTCACGAGAATCTTCTTGGCCGTCGGTCTTCCGATTCCGTAAATATATGTGAGCGATATTTCGACGTGTTTATCGCGGGGAATATCAACACCTGCTATTCGTGCCATTAAGTTCGCACCTCCTATTATCCTTGTCTTTGTTTGTGTCTGGGGTTTTCACAAATAACCACTACTTTGCCTTTTCGTTTAATAACCTTGCATTTATCACAAATGGGTTTTACAGACGGTCTTACCTTCATTTTCATCCTCCTTTTGGATATCACTTATGGCGATAAGTAATGCGACCGCGTGTTAAATCATACGGGGATAATTCGACAGTAACTTTATCGCCCGGCAGGATGGTTATATAATGCATCCTGATCTTACCTGAAACATGGGCTATTATTTGATAGCCGTTGTCTAATTTGACTTTAAAAATCGCATTAGGCAGCGCGTCAGTTACTACTCCTCGTAATTCTATGACTTCACTTTTTGACATCTACTGTCCCTCCTTTGTTAAAATGGTATATCCTTCTTCGGTAATAACAATTGTGTGCTCGAAATGGGCACTATCGGCGCCGTCCTCGGTTACCGTAGTCCAATTGTCAACGAGAATTCGGACATCAGAGGAACCAACATTGACCATTGGTTCAATCGCTAAGGTCATACCTGGTTTCAATATCGGACCGTACCCGGGCAATCCGAAATTGGGGATTACCGGTTTTTCGTGAAGGCTGCTCCCGATACCGTGACCAGTGAAGTCTTTTACAACACTATATCCGCGTTCAGTCACATACTTTTCTATCGCGTGCGAGATATCGGATAAATGTTTATATGGTTTTGCGTGTTCAAGTCCGACATATAAAGATTCTTCGGTTACTCGAAGCAATTCCTGGCGTTTGGGACTGATTATCCCGACGCCGTACGTATAGGCGCAATCGCCGTGATAACCTTTATAACATACACCGATATCAATCGCAATAATATCGCCACTTTTTAGTTTTGTTTTCTTGCTTGGAATTCCATGAATAACGACATTATTGACGGAAGCGCAAATTGATGCCGGATAACCGTTGTATCCCTTAAAGGAAGGGGTGGCTCCGCATTCGATTATGACTTCCTCGGCAATTTTGTCAAGTTGATAAGTGGTTATTCCCGGGGCGAGCGCTTCTTTTATTTTGCGCTGCGCCAACGCGCAGATGCGCCCCGCCTCTCTCATCAGCTCTATTTCCCGATTGCTTTTAATCGTTATCATTAAATCCTCCAAGCGCTTTTTCAACTTCTTTTATATTATCGGCGACGGTGCCCTCCGCGTCGACATCGCGCAGCAGGCCGCGCCGGCGATAATATTCAAGCAAAGGTTCGGTTTGCTCCCGGTATATTTTCAAACGACGCGCTACGGTCTCGCGGTTGTCATCGAGCCGCTGAAACAACGCCGCGCCGCAATTATCGCAAATATCATCTACCGCTGGTTTGATGTTAGTAGTGTGATATAACGCCCCACAATTACTGCATATTCTCCGTCCGGTTATGCGTTCGATTATTGTTTCGTCATCGGCCGTGAGATTCAATACCACATCGATCTTCCATTGTTTTTCTTCCAAAATATCGTCTAAAGCTTGCGCTTGCGGTATTGTCCGGGGGAACCCGTCCAAGAGAAAACCTTCTTTATATTCGCTTTTTTTTAGCGTTTCCTTAACCAAATCCACCGTAACGGCGTCGGGAACCAATTCCCCGCGATCAAGATAACCTTTCGCCAATGCGCCGAGCGAGTTCATCCTGGCTATCGCCTCGCGGTAAAGTTCCCCGGTTGAGATATGAGAAATATTATAAGTTTTTTTGATATAGGCGGCCATCGTTCCTTTGCCGACTCCCGGCGGCCCCATAATCAACAAACGCATATGCCCTCTTTAATCGATAAACCCGCGATATTGTTTTTCCTGCGCCGTCGTTTTAATCTGTTTTGCGGTTTCAATCGCGACGCCGACAACGATAATTAAACTTGTTCCGCCAATTCTAACCGATTCAGGCAAATCAAACACAAAGGAAATGATTATCGGTAACGAAGCGACCAAAGCCAAATAGGTGGCGCCGACGATCGTTATTTTGAACAATACCCGCGACAGATAAGATGCGGTTTCCGCTCCCGGTCTAATACCGGGGATATAAGCGTTTTGTTTTTGTAAATTTTCCGCCACTTTTTCCGGGTTCATCTGTAGGAAAGAGTAGAAGAAAGTAAAGAGATAAATCAACACGATATACAACACAAAACCAATCGGCTGGGTATAATCAAATATTTGCCCGATCCAATAAATCACATTATTCATATCTAAAAACCTAACGATTGTGGCCGGTAAGCTCATCAAGGTGCTTGCGAAAATAACGGGGATAACCGAAGCGACATTAAGTTTGATAGGAACGTGCGATTCGCTGCGACCCCGGAAAGCGGCCGCTGCTGGTCTGTTGGCATATTGAATCGGTATTTTCCTTACCGCCGACTCCATGAATACGACGCCGATAATAATAACTATCAAAAGAAGCAATATCCCGAAGAAAACGAAGATATCGCCGACCGAGCCGTTTTCTTTTGTAATATACGTGCCGATCAACTGTTGTATCATGAGGGGGAAACCGGCGACGATACCGGCGACGATAAACATCGATGTCCCGTTACCGATTCCTTTCGCCGTGATTTTTTCCGCCATCCATAATATAAAGGCGGTTCCGGCCGTCATGACCAACGCCAAATAAACATAGGTAAAGGCGGTGGCGTCGACGCCCAGTTCAAAGATATCGCCGTAATAGGCGACGATTCCGAGAGAAACCGTCAATGCCTGGATAAAGGCGAGAGCCAAAGCCAAATATCTTGTCAGTTGGTTTAGCTTCTTTCTTCCGACTTCGCCTTCCTCGGCCCATTCCTTCAAAGTCGGGACAATATCCATCTGCAAAAGCTGGATAACGATTGACGCCGTGATATACGGTGAAATTCCCAAAGCGACGATCGAGTAATTGGAAAGGGCGCCGCCGCTGAAAATATCTAGAAACCCGAACAAGGATACTTCGGAGCTTAGCAATTCGCGGTCAATCATAGGTAATTGGACATGATAGGCTAGACGCCATACCAAAAGTATTAAAGCCGTATACAAAAACATTTTAATTATTTTTTTGTATTTAGCCACTTATACCACCTCGATTTTCCCGCCGGCGTCGATTATCCTTTTCTCAGCAGTCTTCGTAAACTTGTTAGCTACGACAGTTAATTTCACGTTTAATTCCCCGTCGCCAAGAATCTTGATTAAACCGTGATTCTTTTTAACCAGGCCCGCTTTGACAAGCTCATCGGGATTGACTAAAGCGCCTTCGGGGAAAATATTTAGTTGTTTTACATTAACAATATCATATTCAACGCGATTGATATTGGTAAATCCTCGTTTCGGCAAACGTTTGAAAAGAGGCGTTTGGCCGCCTTCAAAACCCGGCCTAACTCCGCCGCCGCTACGGGCGTTCTGACCTTTATGACCTCTACCGCTGGTTTTCCCGTGACCGCTGCCGGTGCCGCGACCGACGCGCTTGCGATCTACGCGGGATCCGGGTAATGGTTGCAATGTATGTAATTTCATGGATTTCCTCCTATAATATTTCAACTAAATGATTAACTGTGGCAATCATTCCGCGAATAGCTTCGTTATCGGGCTTTTTTACAACTTGATTAATTTTCGTAAGACCCAATGCTTTCAGCGTTTTTGCTTGCTTGGGTTTAGTTCCGATATCGCTTTTTATCAGTTTGATTTCGATCATTTTTTTCTTAGCCATACTATCCCTCGATCTCCTCAGGTTTTTTGTTTCTAATCGCGGCCACTTCTTCAAGGGTGCGTAGTTGTTTCAAACCCTCGACCGTGGCTCTGACGACATTGATCGGCGTGTTAGAACCCAAAGATTTGGAAAGGATATTTTCAATTCCCGCTAGCTCAATAACGGCGCGGACAGGCCCGCCGGCGATAACGCCGGTACCTTCGATCGCCGGTTTCAGCAGCACGCGTCCGGCTCCGTATTTGCCGACTATTTCGTGGGGAATGGTATTATTGACAATCGGTACCTCGATGAAATTTTTCTTGGCGTCTTCGATCGCCTTTTTAATGGCGTCGGGTATTTCGATCGCTTTGCCGGTTCCCACGCCGACTTTGCCTTTACGGTCGCCGACAACCGCGACGACGCTGAAACGATAACGGCGGCCGCCTTTGACGACTTTCGCGATATGATTAATGCTGACTACGCGTTCTTCAAATTGCTTTTCAGCACCATGAAAATCTCTTCTTTGTCTTTTGCCTTGCATTCGATTTCCTCCTAAAACTTCAACCCTGCGGCGCGGGCAGATTCGGCCAAAGCCTTTACTCTGCCGTGATATAAATAACCGCCGCGGTCAAATACAACCTTCTCAATTTTCTTGGCGAGAGCTCTTTTCGCTATCAGTTCGCCGACCTGTTTGGCCGCCTCGATATTCGAACCGTTCTCGAGTTTCAATTCTTTATCTATACTCGATGCGCTGACTAACGTTTCGCTTTTTTCATCATCTATGATCTGGGCATATATATGCGCGTTTGATCTAAAGACGTTCAAACGAGGTACAGAAGACGTTCCTTTGATGCGGTTTCTGATTCGCTTGTGGCGAATTAACCGCGCCTCATTGCGAGATCTTTTCTTAATCACTTTTTCGTCTCCTTTCTCTTATGCTTTCTTTCCTTCTTTTTGCCTGATGGTTTCGCCTTTATAACGGATACCCTTGCCTAAGTAGGGTTCGGGTTTTCTAATTTTCCTAATATCGGCGGCGAATTGGCCAACCAATTGTTTATCGATGCCGCGAACGATAATTTCCGTGGGATTAGGCACTTCAACCTCAAGGCCGGAAGGAATTTCTAAAACTGCCGGTTTCGCGTACCCGGCGTTTATCTCCAGTGTCTTGCCTTTAAGAGCGGCCCGATATCCGGTGCCGTGTATTTCCAAAGTCTTGGAAAAACCTTTCGTTACCCCTTCGATCATGTTGTTAAGCAATGATCTCGTCGTCCCGTGCAGGGATTTATGTATTTTAGCCTCGCTCGGGCTGGTAACTTGAACATGATTGTCGATGATCTCAATTTTCATAATTTTCGGGAAATCGTAAGTCAATTCTCCCTTGGGGCCGCGGACAACCACGTTGTTTTTATCGTTTACTGAAATACTTACTCCATCGGCAACAGGTATTAATTTTTTTCCAACTCGTGACATAGTATTCCTCCTTACTACCAAACGAAAGCTATGACTTCGCCGCCGACGTTTTGTTGGCGCGCTTCCCTGTCAGTCATAACTCCTTTGGGTGTGGAAACGATGGCTATTCCCAAACCGTTTAATACTTTGGGCACCTCGTTCGCTTTCACGTAAAGCCTGAGTCCCGGCTTGGAAATACGTTTAATCCCCTTGATTACCCGCTCTTTCCTGTCGGTATATTTCATCGTTACCTTCAGGATGCCCTGTTTATCGTTGGGAATAAACTCGACATCGTATATATATCCTTCTCTTTTAATAACCTTCAATATTTCATGTTTTAATTTAGATGCTGGAATCTCGACATATTCATGCTTCATTTGATTTGCATTGCGAATACGAGTAAGCATATCAGCAATTGGATCAGTCATTACCATTAAATGGCCTCCTTCCGATTTATTTTACCAACTGGCCTTAGTAACGCCCGGGATTTGACCCTTATGCGCTAACTCCCTAAAGCATATGCGGCATAGTTTAAATTTACGATAAACGGCATGCGGCCTTCCGCAACGCTCGCATCGGGTATATTGTCTAACCTTAAATTTAGGTTTGCGTTTATTTCTTACTATCATTGATTTTTTAGCCATAGTATACTCCTTTGCTTACTTTCTAAACGGCATTCCGAGAAGGTGGAGTAATTCCCGGCCTTCTTCGTCGGTTTTTGCGGTAGTGACAATAACAATGTCCATGCCTCTGATTTTTACCACTTTATCGTAATTAATTTCGGGAAAGATCAATTGTTCCCTAATTCCGATCGTGTAATTACCCCGACCGTCAAAAGAGTTTTTGCTTAGGCCGCGGAAATCGCGTACCCGGGGCAACGCGACGGAAATTAGTTTATCAAAGAAATCATACATTCTTTCACCGCGCAAAGTTACCTTGCAACCGATTGCCGCGCCAGCTCTTAACTTAAATGCCGCGATTGATTTTTTCGCTTTGGTTATAATCGGTTTTTGCCCGGTAATCTGCGTTAAATCATCAACGGCGGCATCGAGCAATTTCGAATTGTGAATGGCATCGCCAACCCCCATATTAACGATAATTTTTTCGATTTTCGGCGTCTCCATTATCGATTTATATGAGAATTTTTTCATTAATGCCGGCCTGACTTTATCAATATATTCTTTTTGTACACGATTCATATCCATTCCTCCTAACTATCCAACACGTTGCCGGTCTTTTTTGCATAACGGACTTTCTTCCCGTCGACAACGTTATAGCCGACACGAGTCGCCTCGTTCGTTTTCGGATCGACAACCATCACGTTCGAGGCGTGTATCGGGGCTTCCCTCTTCATAATACCGCCGTCGGGGTATGCGTTGGATGGTTTTGTGTGGCGCGATACAATGTTAACGCCTTCGACAATCACGCGGTTTTCTTTCCTCAACACCTTCAGCACCTTGCCGGTTTTGCCCTTGTATCCGCCCGTAATTACTTTTACAATATCTCCTTTTTTAATGTGCATAAGAATCCTCCTTATAAGACCTCGGGAGCCAAAGAAATTATTTTCATAAATTCTTTTTCCCGTAATTCGCGGGCAACCGGACCGAAAATACGGGTCCCGCGCGGGGTTTTATCTTCACGGATTAACACCGCGGCATTATCGTCAAATTTGATGTAAGTGCCGTCGGGCCTTCTTAAACCAAATTTGGTCCTGACGATTACCGCTTTGACGATTTCACCTTTTTTCACGGCGCTTCCCGGCGTCGCCGACTTGACGGTGGCGATGATGATATCGCCGATATTGGCAAATCTGCGGCCCGTGCCGCCCAATACCCGTATTGTCAGGATTTCTTTCGCGCCGGAATTATCCGCCACTTTTAATCTTGATTCTTGCTGTATCATTCAAAACCCTCCTTATACCATTTCTGCCCGTTCGAGAATCTTTACGAGACGAAAATGTTTGGTTTTGGACAGGGGGCGGGTTTCCATTATTCGAACGGTATCGCCGACCCTAGCTTCGTTATTTTCATCGTGAGCCGTAAACTTCGCGCTATGAATAACCCGCTTGCCATACTTGGGATGCGGGCGATACATGGTGACTAATACTTTGATCGTTTTGTCTTCTTTGTCGGAAATAACTTTTCCCGTGTATGTTTTTCTACTATTGCGCTCCATAGTTGCCTCCGTATTTTTCCGCGTTTGCCCGCTCGGTAAGAACGGTTTTCATCCGGGCAATTTGCTTTTTGGTTTTGCTGATGGAAGCGGTGTTTTCCAATTTGCCGACCGCGGCTTGGAAACGGAGATTAAAAAGTTCTTGTTTCAGCTCTTTAATCTGCTTTAAAATCATCGCTTCATCCATTTTCCTAATCTTGTCCGTTTCCGACTCCCTTACGACTTTCTTTATTTCTTTTTGTTTTTTAGTCTTTGCCATTATTTTCACCACTCTCCTTGGCGATTACTTTTGTCTTAACCGGCAGTTTGTGCGCGGCTAAACGAAGGGCTTCGTAAGCCGTTTCCCTGTCAACTCCGCCGATTTCAAACATAACGGTGCCTTTTTTAACAACGGCAACAAAATGATCGGGAGAACCTTTCCCGCCGCCCATCCGCACTTCCAAAGGTTTGCGGGTGACGCCAATATGCGGGAATATCCTGATCCATACTTTACCGACGCGTTTCATATAACGCGTCATCGCGATTCGGGCGGCCTCGATTTGTTGAGCGGTAATCCAATTACCGTTCATCGCGACCAAGCCGTAATCGCCGAAGCTAAGCTCTTTATTACCCTTGGCTTTTCCTTCGTAGCTGACGCGATGCGGCCGGCGATATTTTGTTCTTTTCGGCATTATCATACCTATTTACCCCCTTTTTCTTTTTTCTCGGGTAAAATCTCGCCTTTGCAAATCCAGACCTTGACGCCCAATATCCCGTATGTCGTTTTGGCTTCGGCTTTGGCGAAGTCAATGTCCGACCTCAAGGTGTGCAGAGGAACGGTTCCCTCGCTATAACCTTCACTACGGGCCATATCGGCGCCGCCCAAGCGGCCCGAGACGAGCGTCCTGATTCCTTTCGCTCCGGCTCTCATTGTTCTTTGAATCGCCATTTTTTGTACCCGGCGGAAAGACGCGCGGCTTTCCAATTGTTCGGCGATATTCCTGGCTACCAAAGCCGCGTCCAAATCGGGATTTTTTATATCAACAACCGTCAAAAACACCGTTTTGCCGGTTAGTTTCTGTAAATATTCGACAACCTGGTTTTTCGTCTGACCTTCGCGGCCGATGACGACGCCGGGTTTTGCCGTATGAATAGTGAGCATTATTTTCGTTTTCGTTCTTTCGATTTCAATTTTCGACACGTATGCCTTCTTATAAAACTCGCCGATGTAATCGCGGATCTTCATGTCCTCGTGCAAAAGCTCGGGCACTTCGTTTTTGTTGGCATACCATTTAGAATCCCAATCGCGAATGATTCCTACGCGCAATCCGATCGGATTAACTTTTTGTCCCATGAAATTCCTCCTTATTGCCTTTCTCCGAGCACAATCGTAATGTGACTCGTCCTTCTTGAAACCCGATAACCGATTCCCTTGTTGCGGTAGTAAAGACGCGTTTTCAGGATCGGCCCCTCGTTTACGTAAGCTTCTTTTATGTACAATAAATTCTTGTCCAGGTCGTGATTATTGACGGCATTAGCGGTAGCCGACCGCAATACTTTTTCAATGGCGACACCGGGACGATTGGGGATTAAGCGCAGTATTGCCGTCGCTTCCGCGACATTCTTCCCCCGTACCAAATCAATAACCAACCGGGCCTTGCGAGGAGATACGCGAACGGTTCTTGCTGTTGCTTTTGCTTCCATAAGTCTACCTCCTATTTCCTTGCTGCCTTTTTATCTTTGCCATGACCGCGGTATGTCCTGGTTGGCGCGAATTCCCCCAACTTATGACCGACCATTTCCTCGGTAATGTATACCGGAATATGTTGCTTGCCGTTATAAACGGCAATGGTCAAGCCGACAAACTCGGGAAATATCGTAGAGCGCCGCGACCATGTCTGGATTACTTTTTTATGAGTTTTGCCCGATTGTTCCAACACTTTTTTCATTAAATGTTCGTCGCAAAACGGACCTTTTTTTATTGAGCGTGCCATATAGAATTACTCCTTTCTACTACTTACGCCGTCTCACTATCAAATCGGACGATTTCTTCGTCGATTTTCTAGTTTTGACACCCAAAGTTATTTTGCCCCAAGGTGATAACGGCGCCTTGCGTCCGATCGGTGAACGGCCCTCGCCGCCGCCGTGGGGATGATCGACGGGATTCATCGCCGAACCGCGCACGGTAGGCTTAACCCCAAGATGGCGTGTTTTCCCGGCTTTTCCCCTTTTAATCAGGGAGTGGTCGGGATTTCCGACTTCGCCGATTGTAGCGCGGCAGTCGTTCAATACTTTTCTTACTTCTCCGCTGTTAAGACGAAGAATGACATACTTATCCTCGCGACCCAATATTTGCGCTTTTGTGCCGGCGGCCCTAATCATTTGCCCGCCGTGTCCCGGGCTAAGTTCGATATTGTGAACAAACGTTCCCACCGGGATTTTATTCAACGGCAAGGCGTTGCCGATTTTAATGTCGGCGTTTTCGCCCGATTCTATTTTTTGCCCGACTTCAAGGTCTTGCGGGGCTAAAATATATCTCTTCTCGCCGTCGCTGTAATTGATAAGCGCGATATTGGCCGAACGATTCGGATCATATTCAATCGCGGCGACCGTTCCGACAATATTGTCTTTGTCGCGTTTAAAATCAATGATACGGTATTTTCTTTTATGACCTCCGCCACGATGACGCACCGTGATTCTGCCGGTGTTGTTCCGTCCGCCCTTTTTCTTTAAAGGGCTCAACAGACTTTTTTCCGGTTTGGTTTTGGTGATTTCCTCGAAAGTGAAACCAGTCATGTTCCGGCGCGCGTTGGTGATAGGCTTATATTTCTTGATTGCCATTTTATCCTCCTTATATCGGCTATATTTCGAACCTGTCGATTACTTGCCCTTTTTGCAAGGTTACGATTGCTTTTCGAACCGCCGGCGCAAAGCCTTCGTAACGACCGACTCTCCGCCTTTTTTTCCTAACGTTAATAATGTTTACGCTAACGACGTTAACATTAAATATTTCCTCGATGGCTTTTTTTACCTCAATTTTATTAACGCCTTGTTTGACTTCGAACGAATATTTGCCGCTGTCCGTTAATTTCGTGGTTTTTTCCGTGATGAGAGGGCGAACAATGATATCATAAGGGTTTTTCATTACGCTAATTCCTCCTCATATTTTTTTACAACCTCAAGCGGCATCACATAATAATCAGCGTCGGTAAGCTGGTATACGCTTAAATGATTTTTTGTCTGCACCAAAACGTTGGGAATATTGCGGCCGGCGGTAAATAAGTTAAAATCATACTCGGGGCTGACAAAAATTATCTTACCTTCGAGATTAAGATCCTTCACAACCCGCAATAAACTCTTCGTCTTGAAATCAGCCAATTCGATTTTATCAACGACGATAAACCGCTGACTGCTCACCCGGTCAGACAAAAGCGACTTCAAAGCCAGTTTCACAACTTTTTTGTTGACTTTCACGCTGTGACTGCGCGGAACCGGACCAAATACCACGCCGCCGCCCTTCCATTGCGGCGCCCTGATCGAGCCTTGGCGCGAACGGCCCGTGCCCTTTTGACGCCACGGCTTGCGGCCGCCGCCCTTGACTTCTTTTCTTTTCTTCGTCTTATGCGTTCCTTGGCGCATGGCGGCGCGTTCGGCATTTACTACTTCGTATATTGCTTGCCTGTTCGGCTCGATGCCGAAAACATTATCGTTCAATTCAACCTTATTGATTTCTTCACCCATTTGGTTAAGCACGACTACACTAGGCATATTGTACTCCTTTCTATATTAGCGCATCGGGGTTAACGGCGGCATTTCTCGCCTTCACCGCGTTGGTAATGATAACGTAAGAATTTCTCGGACCCGGAATATTGCCTTTTACAAGCATCACGTTTCTGTCCAAATCAATTTTTACAATCTCCAGGTTTTGAACCGTAACCCGATTGCCCCCCATTCTTCCGGGCATTTTTTTACCTTTTTTGATCCTCGCTGGGTTTCGCGAGCCCATCGACCCGATACCGCGATGATAACCGGATCCGTGAGCCCTCGGCCCCATAGAAAAATTATGACGTTTGATGACTCCCTGGTATCCCTTGCCTTTGCTGGTTCCCGTAACGTCCACAAGTTCGCCTTCTTTGAAAATATTTGCTTTGACTTCCTGCCCGACGGAAAAAACTTGCATTTCCGTTCCGGCAATCTCTCTTACGAAGCGCTTAGGACTGGCGTTAGCCTTGGCAACATGACCCAATTCCGGTTTATTGGCAAGCTTTTCCCGCTTGTCCTCGTAACCGAGCTGCACGGCCTCGTAGCCGTCCTTTTCCGAGGTTTTCGTCTGCAGGACGACATTGGGCTTGACGTCGATTACCGTAACCGGAACGAGTAATCCGTTATCTTTAAAGATTTGCGTCATTCCGAGTTTTTTTCCTAAGATTCCTTTAGCCATGAATTTCACCTCCCAATTCATTGTTTCAAGATTATATCGACACCGGCCGGGATTTCAAGATGAATCAAAGCATCCATCGTTTTCGGCGTTGTTTCAATAATGTCGATAAGTCTTTTGTGCGTTCTTCTTTCAAACTGTTCACGGCTGTCTTTATATTTGTGCGGCGAACGAATAATAGTGAATACCTCTTTTTCCGTGGGTAACGGAATCGGTCCCGATACGACCGCGCCCGCTCTCTTTGCCGTCTCGACGATTTTCTTGGCCGATTGATCAAGCAAACGGTGATCGTATGATACCAGTTTAATTCTTAATGCTGCTTTTTTTGCCATATGGTCCTCCTTTGCATCCATTTGTAATGTAGCTCGGCTCCGCGCAAATTCCCCGACAGCAGGCATGGCAACGTATCCGTGCGTGTCAGCAACCTTGCACATCAATGCCTCTCAAGAGCCTTTTATATACTACCAAAAAGTAATATTGATGTCAAGGAATTTATTTATTTTTTTTCGCGACTTTAATCCTTCTCTATTGTATATTATTGGCAAAATATATATTTTTACTCTTAAAAAAAACCGCGTTACGCGGTTCGCAATTCCTCAAGGGAAATTTTGTATTGTCCGCTCCTCTCGGAGTCGCCGTCATAATATTTCAATTTCATGTAAATGTTCGTGATTTCGATTTCCTTGCTTATTTTCTTATCCGACCCGGAAAAATAATCTTTTCCAAAAGTCGCGTAGTGGTACAGACCAAACGCGGGGAAAATCAGGCCATCGACCGTTTCACACCATGCTTGGAAATCAATATGGCTGGGCGCGTCCTTCTTCGCGTGATTAATGTAATACTTAAAGCGATATTGGTCGGGATCGGCATCGTTCAAAACGACGCCGAAATCAACTAAATCGCCGATCTCCGTTAAATCGGTGATAAAATTGTCTTCGGGAAAAACAATCATCTCCTCGGCATAAGCGTATTCTTTCCGTTCCGGCGCCCCGTCCAAAACATGAAAATATTCAAAGCGGGCTTTAATCTCAGAAAGAGCCCCGCCACCCACGGGCATCAACGGCAAGAATTTTTGACCTCGGTAGCGAAAATCATTCTCCCGCGCGAAATTATAATAAGTTTGATAGTCCCCGGCCGCGCTGACCCAATCGATTTGATAATACTCGATTTTTCTCCCCGTCCCCCGAACAACCCGCATAATAACCGTTATCGACTGACGGACGACCAACCCGCTATCGGTTAAGATAATGTCGCCGGCCAGTTCGATGTGCGAGTCAAAATCATCATTAATAAATGAATGATCGGCAACGATTTTTTCCGGCTTATACGGCTTTTTATTACAGCCCGCAAACGCAATAACGAGCAACAACAAAATTATGCTACTAACAATTCTACGATGCTTCATCGGCGTTTCCTTCCTCTAAAAACAAATACAAATCATCTATAAATGGTTGCGTGTAATTCTCGAGTTTGGCCTGCAGCCAAAAAATAAAGCGCCGCGCCGTTTCGGCGGGAAAAAGCAGAACATACTTGCGCCGGGTGTTTTTAAGATTGATAATCACTTTCTTGTAACCAAAAAGACTGTCAAAATCGGTAAGCAAATCCAAACTCTCGATATGAAGCAAACTAAAAGCGGATTCCCGTTTATTTACCGCGATCGTCATATAATTATCTTTAAAATAAAAACTGCGGATTTTCCGGTTATCGGATATGCCAGCTATGATAATAATCGCCAAAAGCGCAAGCGGGAGCACGACATATTTTAAAGAGGGGGGAAAGGTAATCGCGAGAGTCAATAAAAAATAACCCGCTTCCGCGAGGACGCTGATAACGGCCAATTTGAGCGCCAATTCGCTTTTTTTCAACTTCACTTGATAATACCTGCGCAACTATATCACCAAAATAAATTATATCATTTTACCGAAGCAAATAAAAGCGTTAATCTTTCCTTTTTTACACTTCCCTGTAAAGAAAATCCTTGATTCTGTTTATATAGTAGGTTATCGGTCTCTGAGCCAAAGTTTCGGCAGGCGCCATCCCCTGTTGACCGATACCGGGGCGAGGCACTGCGTAAGGCGGATGGAACGCCCCGTAAGGCGAGCGCCCGTTTATATTATTAAAGATTTTCGCGGTCTGGTTAATTAATCTTGAAATGTCGTTGAAATTCATTTTCTTTCACCTCCGTCAACTTATAATCCTAAAACAAAAGAGGATTAAATCCTCTTTTGTTTAGAACCAAAACGCCGCACCGACGATAACCAACAAAATAAATAATACCAACACGAATGCGTATCTATTGCCTATTCCGTGGAATCCGCAGATGCCGACTGCTGGTGTGCAGCAACACGGGTCAATTGGTTTGCAAGGATTTATTCTACCCGGCATTTTTACACCACCTTTCATTTATAGTTTATGAAATAACAAAAAATGTGATAATGACATTTGCATTAATTATCGGCGTAACGACAAAAATATCGGCTTTTATCACTAATTACGGGCGTTAGTCATAATATAGAATGGTTGAAATGGGGATGATTATGAAACTCGGACAATTAAGCGTCAACGAGACCGGGATTATTACAAAAGTTAACGCGGATTCCCGGTTTAAAGAACGCCTGCATTCGCTCGGTTTTATAAAAAACAATTCCGTCAAATTAATAATGCACGGACGAAAAAAAGAGATTTCCGTGTACGAAATTTATAACGGACTAGTGGCGTTAAGAAAAGAAGACGCCGAACTAATCGAGGTGGATGTTAGATGAAAAGCCATTATAATATATGCCTCGCCGGCAACCCCAACACCGGCAAAAGTTCAATTTTCAACAAATTAACGAAATTACGGCAGCATACCGGCAACTGGCACGGAAAAACGGTTCGGTTGGCGCGCGGTCATTTCCGTCATAAAGGCCTTAAATTCACGATTGACGACGTTCCGGGCGTCTACTCGCTTTTCGGTTTAAGCGAAGACGAGATTGTCGCCAGGAACCGAATTTTTTTCGGGGAAAGCGATCTCGTTATCGTCGTCTGCAACCCCGTCACCTTGGCGAAAAACCTAAACTTATTATTTCAGATTATGGAATATAATAAAAACGTTATTCTTGTCGTTAACTTAATCGACGTGGCGATAAAAAACAACATCATCCTGAACAAGCCGGGATTAATGCATGACTTGGGCGTTCCCGTCGTTTTCACTTCCGCAAAAACTAATCAAGGCATCGAGCAATTAAAAAACATGATATATAAAGTCGCGACCGGAAAATACAAATACGTTATAAAAGAAATTTACTACCCTGGCGTGAGCGAGCAAAAACAGGCGATTGAGAAAGAATTGGGGGATTTGCCGAGAAAAGAAATTATCTCGATGCGGGTGTTGGACGCTGACGACGAATTTTTTCAACTAATAAAAAACCGCTACGATGACCGCAACATAATAAAAATCAACGAAATCAGAAGCCGCCACAGCGGGCAAGAGAAAAACAGGGAAGCGATTCTCGCGCAGAATTTTGCTTACTCGGAAATGATTGTCCGGAATAATGTTTATTATCCCGAAAACATTTTGGAGAAGACAAAAAAGACAGATAAAATCCTAACCTCCCCGGCCTGGGGGATCCCGATTATGCTTTTGCTATTATTCGCGGTTTTTTTTATTACGATTAAACTTGCGAATTACCCTTCGGAAGCTTTGATGAAACTTTTCTCTTGGATGGAAAAACATCTTCTAAACTTATTTACGAACTTAGGCGCTTCCGAGAAAATCAAAGGCCTATTCGTTTACGGCGCGTACCGCACCCTGACGCAAGTGGTGGCGGTAATGCTTCCGCCGATGGCGATATTTTTTCCCCTGTTTACATTTTTGGAGGATCTCGGGTACCTGCCTCGCGTCGCCTTTAATCTTGATCATCGCTTTAAAAAAGCCGGGTGCTGCGGCAAGCAATGCCTTACAATGTGCATGGGATTCGGCTGCAACGCCGCCGCCGTCATCGGAACGCGGGTCATCAATTCTCCCAGGGAACGGCTGTTGGCGATTCTCACCAACACCTTCGCGCCGTGCAACGGCCGGTTCCCATTAATGTTCACGCTCGCTTCCTGCTTTTTTGCGAGCGCCTCGTCAAAATTCTTAAACGCCGTAATACCCGCTCTCCTCGCGGCGGCCATTATCGTCATCGGAATCATCATGACCTTTGCGGTGTCGCGGGTATTGTCCAAAACGCTATTAAAAGGCGTTCCATCGACGTTTACCCTCGAACTCCCGCAATACCGGAAACCAAATATCCTTCACATCGCCCACCGCTCCTTGGTCGACCGAACGCTCTTTGTTTTGGGAAGAGCGGTCATCGTCGCCGCCCCAGTAGGTTTTGCGATTTGGTTGTTAGCCAATACTTACGTCGGCCCGCGATCACTCCTTTCCGCCGCCGGGAATTTTCTCAACCCCGCGGGAAAAATAATGGGGATGGACGGAATCGTCCTGCTCGCTTTTTTTCTTGCTTTGCCGGCGAACGAGATCGTGCTGCCGCTTATTATTCTCGGTTACACGTCGGGGGGTTTTATCCAGGAGACGGGTTCGATCTTCGCGTTAACGGAAACGCTAGTTAATAACGGCTGGACCGCGTTTACCGTCATCGCCGTGTTGCTGTTTAGCCTTCTGCATTTTCCCTGCTCGACAACCCTGCTTACCGTTTACCGAGAAACGAAAAGCATCAAGTGGACATTCGCGGCCTTTATAATACCAACCATAGTCGCTTTCTGCGTTTGCGCCGCCTTAAACGTCATCTTTACAATATTCTTATAAGAACAAGTCATAAAAAAAAATCCGCTTCAATATATTGTATCGGGAGGACTTTAAATATGATCGTACGCAGCCAGGCATCCGTTTCATACGCTTATTCTTTGGGCAATCTCCGGATAAACAATATCACGAGTTCCAACGCCGTCGATACCGAAATCAGGACGATAAAACTTTTGGGAAAGAAAACTGCGAGCAGCGAGTTTTTTCGCCCCGGCGACGCCATCACTTATAATTTGATAATTACTAATACCGGAAATTATACCGCGAATAACGTGCAAGTGGAGGATGAGCTCGTTTACCAGAAATTAATCGAGGGAAGTTTTACCTACGCTTTTCTGGAAAACAGCAAATCAGAAGTAAAGCTAACCGCGAAAGAAGGCGTTCTGTTATTTGAGATTGACGAATTGCGGCCATATGAAGTATGCGTCATTTCCTATCGGGCGGTCGTCGATAATATCCGCGACACCGCTATCGACCTGCGGTCCGCGCCAACCATCAAAAGCAGGGAAGTATCGGCGTCCCAGACCGGCGAATTGTTAATTAAACAACGCTACGCCCACATCGAATGCGAGAAAAAATGCGCTGATTTCGCTTACGTTAACACGGAAATATCTTACCTGCTGACGCTTAAAAACACGGGAAACACCGCGGCCTATGATATTGAGATCACCGATCAGTTGCCGCAGACGTTTGAACTGTCAAAAGAACCGGATGCCATAACCTTCAATAAACTCAACTTGGATATTTATACTTTCGACCAAAAAACGCGTTTATTGAAAATCTACATCGATAAAATGGAACCGAAAGAAACGGCGGAAATAGTAATAAAGGGGAAGATCGTAAAATAAAAAACATTGTCGGAGTAATCGCCGACAATGTTTTTCTATGAAAATGTATTTAGATAATTAAAGAATGATATCAACTGTAGAAAATTATAAATTACGAGTAGAAACATCGTGATTTTTAATAGGGAGCTAGCAAACTTTAACCGGTTAGGAATGTTAAAATATAAAACCAACAAGAAAAAGAAATAAATCATCCCCATGAATAAAGCGAAATAATACGCGTGTTTAAAGGTAAACATGGCGAGGAATGGTATTTCAAATAGCATCGCCTCGCGAAATTCAACCGAAATCAAAAGATCCAAACTCCAAAGAACCAAAGCGCAACAAAGAAGCGTAAACAACAGTAGAAGCGGCTTAACCTGGCGCGTCCTTTTATAAACAAAATCAATCATCGGGGCAAGCGCCAATACCGCCGCCGACAGGATATAAAAATAAACGTGTGTCGGCGGTGTGAACTCGCCGCTTTCGGGAAACCCGTTAATAAATGTCGCGCTGGATATCATGACAACAAAGCAGGCCGCGGGGAAAAGGTAACGATTTGCGAAAACTAGGTAAGACGGTTCGGATGCTTCCCGCGGCAATTTATCCTTCAACCCGCGATAAAGGGTGAAAATAAACCAGGCCGTCGGAAGCGCCAGCGCGCCGCCGCCGAAATAAATCAAAGTAATAACGGCAACGAAGTCATTCGGCCTGTCATCCGTGTACATTAATTTATTCCAACCAAAAAAGAATATAAGCGTCATTGAAATATAAATGGCAAAAAAGACGACTTGTATGATAAACTTTTTCTTTTCGCTCATGATTTTATCCAATCCCTTAGTTTTTAATAAACCGGCGAATGTATTTGCTGTTGATTTTCTCCGTGTTCGCCAGCACAAATAAATCTATGCTGTTAAAATGCCTGTCGATATATGCCTCGGGACCGAAGGTGGCCCCGATATTTACATAGCCTTTGATAAGAGCCGGCATTTGTTTTTTTGCGGCAACCGGGTCGACTTCCTCGCGCGGCAAAAGGTCAATCGCATGAAAACCTTCGCTTTTCGCCGATACCCTGAGCTCGTCGGGAGATAGATGATTATAGTAAATGTAGGATAAGGCTTGAGCATGCGCAAGCGGGTCGGTCCCGGGGAAAGAAGCGGTGCCAAAAATATATTTTATGCCGTGCATGCTAGCGTAATTCATAAGTCCTTTCCATAACGAAATAATAATCGCCCCCGTGCGGTATTCCTTCTTCACGACCGCCCTGCCGATTTCCAATACTTTTTCGTTTTTTACCCGACCGATATCAAATTCCTTCTCGGTTACAAATCTTTGACCCTCTCGCAAATGTTCCTTGCGAACCAGACGGTACGTGCCGATGATGGAGTTTGTCGAAAGATCAACGGCGACGAGATGGTCCGCCAACTCGTCATATTCGTCTTTAAATAATTCTTCTTGATTTCTATTGTTTTTATTGTAATAAAGCAATAACTCGTAATAACGCAACCGCATTGTTTCTTTCAGTTCTTCTTGGTTTCTTGTCAGCCGGATCTCAATATCACCGACAACAAAAGATTCGTATTCGCTCATTTTTTCCTCTTTTCCAAACGCGCGCGTGCTAAAACTTAAAAACCGTCGCGACCTTTTTCATTTTTTCGGCAATAGCCAAACCATACGGGCATCTGCTCTCGCACGCGCGGCAACCGATACAATCGGAAGCATGTTTTTCCATCGCGTCGTAACGGGAGGCCGCCCATTCTGTTAAATTGTAGCGCGTATAATAACCCTCGAACGTAAAACACGTGGGAATATCGATTCCAGCGGCGCATGGCAGACAATAACCGCAGCGCCGGCAAAAATCATTGCCGAGAGTATCCCTGATTTTTTCAATCTCAGCCAACTCGAAACTCGTCAACGGTTGGCCGGAAACGCTCAAATTCGCGGCGACTTGCTCAACCGATTCCATGCCGGGAATCGCGACCGAAACATCGGGATTGCTTAGAATAAATTTCAAAGCAAGGCTCGCGTCGGCGATAGCGCCTCCGGCCAGGGGTTTCATAACGATTATGCCGATATCCTTGGCCGCCGCCTTTTTAAATAATTCCTCGGCTTGGGTTTCCACTATATTATATGGAAACTGAATGGTTTCAAAAGGGTAATCATCAATTATTTCTTCAAGCAAGTCCAATTTATGCGTCGTGAGGCCGATGTGACCGATTTGACCGCGCTCTTTCGCTTCGAGCAAGGCCCGGTAAGCCCCGTTTTCGCCCATAATAACATTATACTCATCGAGATTCTTGACGTTATGAAACTGGTACAAATCGATATAATCCGTCGCGAGATTATCAAGGCTTAATTTAATATCTCGAGACATTTCCGAGTAAGAGCGGGCCGAGGATTTTGTAAAAATGAAGAAATTATCCCGGCAATCGCGGAGAGCCTCGCCGATAAGTTTTTCGCTCACGGTGTAACCCCTCGCCGTGTCGATAACATTGGCCCCGCGCTCTTGCATCGCGCGAATTATCGCCCGGGTATCTTCCCCGTTTACCCTTTGTAACGGAATCCCGCCCAAACCAATCTCATGCACGCGCAGATTTGTTTTTCCCAGCCTACGCATTTTGCCTCCGTAAAACCTTCCGATAAAGCGGAACGTAGCTTAGGCGGCCGTTTACCCGCTCCGAAGAAAACAGTATGACCTCTCGCGCTTCGGTTGTTAAATCGACGGGCTTGTCAACCGGGAAATCGCATTTCCTAATCAGGGTGATGTGTGGGTAAAACGACCGTCGATTCATTTTGATGTCAAGCCTAGCCAGCGCCCGGCAAATCCCCCCCTGCAAACGCAGAAGTTCCGGATCCCGTCTTATCTTGAGAATCATCATATCCCTTAAATTCGTAATTTTATCGATGTGAATAAGAAAAGCGGGGTAGTCAATTTGCTTTAAAGCGGTTTTAACCAAAGCGACGGCTGAATTATCCAACTCGCCCAAAAACGCCAAAGTCATGTGAATATTATCAGGCAAAGTATAATTCCCGGTAAGCGGCAGGTCGCGAAAATGTCGTTGGATCGCGAGGATTTCGTCAAGACAATCATCCGGTTTCATTCCGATAAAAATTCTCATCGCATCCTCCTTGTCGCCAGAATATATGGCGGTCGATTAATTTGATTAATAAACTCGTATTTTAGGACTTGATATTGCTCTTGGTTCAAACCCGATAAATAATCAAACAAAATCCGGCTTTCCTCTTCACCCTCCGGATGACCGGGATATACCACCGTAACGCATATCCCACCTTTTTCAATGTTTTCAAGAACCGCTTTCATGGCTCTTAATGTTATTTCGGCTTTTGTCGTGATCGTTTTATCTCCCCCGGGCAAATACCCCAAATTGAAAATCGCCGCTTTATACTTATCTTTCACGTAAGTTATAAAATTCTCGTGCGAATCGTTTATCAATAGATAATTGTCATAACCGGCGAGTTTCTCCTCGGCGCGTTTAATCGCCTCGGTCTGAATATCAAAACCGTAGACGAATCGGGCGATCCGAACCAAAAACAACATGTCGTTGCCGTTGCCGACGGTAAGATCCAACGCGACGTCTGCTTTTGTTATATGCTCTTGGAGCAGCTTATGAGAAAACTCAATTATTGAATGCAAATAAATCACCCGTAAAATATTAATAATGGATATTCAAATATTACCATATAGTATTATATCAATTCCCGAAACAAATGTCCATGAACAAAAAAAGTTCCCGGCACGGTCTCGGTTTTAAAAATTCATTAAAGATACGCCTTTCAAAGAAAAATAACTCATAAATAAAAAATAAGCTATTAAAAACAAAACCAAGCCATTTATAAAAATGACTTGGTTTTGGGAAGGGGATGTTGTGAGTGATTACACTCACTAGTATATAGGGGATAAGTACGCCTCTCGGCGCACTTATATTATACTATACATTTTTTGGGAATGCAAGCGTTTTTGTGTTTTTATTTTAAAAAAAAACAAATATTTTGTGTTTTTTTTAATATGTCCCTGAAAAAAA
>DGED01000049.1:52359-52537 GCA_002385755.1 Caryophanales bacterium UBA3935
TTTTTAGGAAGGGGATGTTGTGAGTAGTATACTCACTGCTATATGTAGGGGATAAATACGCCTCTCGGCGTATCTATATTATACAATATGATTTCTCGTAATGCAAGTATTATGATTATTTTTCTTATAAATTTTTTCTCAAATATCACGATTATATGGTATAATTATTAAAGAGAGA
>DGED01000049.1:52789-56365 GCA_002385755.1 Caryophanales bacterium UBA3935
TTATTGTTTTTTTCCGGATGTTGGAATAACGCCTCGACCTATGATATCAACGAAATCGCCGATTTAATTGTCGAGGAAATCACTCTACCCGAACAGACATCGGAAGACCTTAATTTCAAATCTAGCTACCGCGTCAAAGGCATTGACGTTGAAGTGCGATGGATCCCCCGCGATCAAGCGGTTATCGACGCTAAAGGTTCCGTAACAAAGGGGTTGACGACGCGCGAAGTTGATATTGAAATCGAGGTGATTATCGATGATGATAGGGTAACCCGTTATCTGGGAACGGTTCAAGTTTTGCCGCTTTCGGACGAAGAATTATTAGATGTTTTAAAACAACTGCTTGATGTTCCGGAAGAAGCCGAGGATTACATTAATTTCCCGACCCAATGCGAGATTGCCGGGGTCGCGGCGACGTTATCCTGGCATAGCGGCAACACCGACGCCATCACCGATAACGGGATCGTAAAGTTTGCGGAAAACGACCAATACGTCAATTTTGAGCTTGACGTGATAACGGCAAGCGGCGCGCGCCGCATCGCTTGGGGCGATATAAAGGTGCCGGGGCGAAGCCATGAGGAACACATCGAGTTTGTTATTGATAAAATCACCATACCTGAAAGCGCCAACGCCGATTTCTGGCTGCCGTTTTCATTATATGACGTCAATATCAATTGGTCTTCGTCAGACACGCGCGTTTTGGGCATTGATAAGCCCAACAGAAAGGCCGTGTGGAAATTCAACGAAACCGATAAAGCAGTGGTGTTGACGGCGCACTTCTTTTATAACATGACCATCGTAACAAGGGAATACAACGTGACGGTGCTGACGATCCCCCACGAAGAAAGAATGGAGGCGTGTTTTGATTCCGTCAGCTTGCCTGAAGCCGTCAATTCGTTTATCGTTCTTCCCACCGAGTTTGAATACGGCGTCACCGGGGAATGGATATCCGACAAACCGGATATTATAAGCCCCGACGGAATAGTCACGCTCGCCGAGAAAGAACAAATAGTAACTTTGACTTTAAAATTATACTCAGGGAATGAAAGTATGACCAAAGAATATAGGGTTACCACCGAAAAAATAGGCGAAAACGAAAAATTTATCAACCTTCATTATCTTGTTGATTACGCTGAACAACTTGATTTGAGCGACAACCACGCTTTAATGCTTCAAGATGACCGGGTTGTTTTAAAGCCGGGGGTTTTGGAGGGCTATTATGAGTCGCCGGTCTACCGAGCCAACCCCTTCAAATCGCTCGTCGGATCCTGGGCGGCTATAAGCGGGGAGAAGGCGACGGTCGAACTCAAGGTTCGGGTACGGGTTGACGGAACCTGGAGTTCTTATCTCACTTATAGTTCCTTTGGGTTGGGATTGGAAAACGCGATGATTCCCAACCAGGCGGGCGGCGTCGCCAGAATGTCCCAAGACGAAATCCTAATCAACGACAATAAAACGGCCGAAGCTTTCCAATACCAGGTTATTCTTAGAAGGAGTTCGCTCGCAGACGATTCGCCGAGACTCGCGCTCGTCGCGGCGGCGCTTGAAATCGAAAATTACCAATATAAAGTTGACGTGTCGGGTTTGCCGGATAAATACGATCACGAGGTTCCCCAACTTAACCAGAACGACGTGCCAAATATCGGCAATCAAATCTGTAGCCCGACATCGTCCACGATGCTTTTGATGTTTAAGGGGCACGAGTTCAGCGAAGCCTTTCCCCATGAGAAAAACGCCCGATTGTTTAGAGATTACGGCAATAAAATATACGGCAATTGGGTTTACAACACGGTCGGCATGAGCGCGTACGGAGAAAAAAGTTATGTCAAGCGCGTCTATTCATGGGAAGAATTGCAATACCACCTTGTCCATGTCGGTCCGGTCGCGCTTAGCATTAAAGGGAATACCGGAAGATATCACACTAACGGCCACCTGCTGGTCGTTAGGGGATATGACATGAGCAACGGGAAAAACGTCGTCATTTGCAACGACCCTAATCTTCCGGAAGTGAAATACGAATACCCGCTCAGCGTCTTTTTACAATTCACTCGCAACGTGATATATGTCGTGGAATAATGAAAGTCCCGGGACCTTTCCCGAGACTTTTTTCTATATGCATATGCCAAGACGTGAAATAATAAACTTCTTGGCTTTTTTTATTGCGCTTCGCCGAATTGCAAGTTATACATTTCGGCATAAATACCATCTCTCGCCATCAATTCTTGGTGATTCCCGGATTCAACGATCCTCCCGTCAAGAATAACCAAGATAATATCGGCATTTTTAATCGTCTTCAAGCGATGGGCGATAATAAAACTCGTCCGGCTTTTCACGAGCAACCCGATGCTTTTTTGAATCTTGGCTTCCGTTCGCGTGTCGACGCTTGATGTCGCCTCGTCCAAGACCAAGATAGCCGGATCGCTTAAAATCGTCCGGGCAATCGATATTAACTGCCTTTCGCCGTGGGAGAAATTTATGCCTCCCTCTTTGACGCGCGTGTTGTATTTGTGCGGTAGTCTTTCGATGATTTCGTGGACCTGAGCGAGTTTGGCCGCGGCAACGACCTCCTCGAAGGAAGCGTCGGGACGTCCGTATTTAATGTTGTCCAAAACAGTGCCCCTAAACAGGTAAGTTGTTTGTAATACTATTCCCACTTTGGAGCGCAAGCTTCTTTTCGAGTAATTGTATATTGATTCTCCGTCGATTAAAATATCGCCTTCGTTTACGTCATAATAACGGGCGAGAAGGTTAATGATTGTTGTTTTCCCGCTTCCGGTCGGGCCAACGATAGCAATTGTGTTTCCGCTCGCGACTTTAAAGTTAATATCTTTTAACACCTTTTGCCCAGGTTCATAGCCGAAATTAACGTTACGAAACTCAACGTCCCCGGACACCTTTTCCAATTCGATGTCGGAATCGTCGACATATTCGCTTTCCTCGTCAATCAACTTGAACACGCGGTATCCGCCGGCAATCGCCGCTTGCAGCAAATTATAAATTTGCGCGACGTTGCTGATGGGGCGTATAAGCATCCGCGAGAAATTGGTTATCGCCTGGATTGTCCCGACCGTTATCACCCCGTAGACGATATGCAGAACGCCGCCCACCGTGATAATCAAACTATATAATATATTGTCAAGCAACCTGATAATCGGCATCATCATACCCGAAAAAACGCCGGCGCGGTAACTTGATTTTTCTAGTTCTTGGTTTGAGCGCCCAAACTTCTCAATGACCGCTTGTTCTTGATTATATAGTTTGACCACCTTCAGCCCGGTAACATTTTCTTGAACGATACCGTTAACTTCGCCCAATTTGATTTGCTGGTTCCGGAAATATTTATAAGCCCGGCTGGTAATAAAAATGATCAAAAACAAGGCGATCGGCAAAATCGTGACGACGACCAAAGACAATTGCCAACTCTCGACGAACATGGCGACGCTGGCCCCGATGATGAAAATAACCGCGGTGATAAATTGCGGTATCACCTGAGACAGGGCGTTAAAGATCGTTTCAATATCGTTGGTTAGGACGCTCATGATGACGCCGTGGGAGTTTTTATCGTAATACTTTATC
>DGED01000029.1 GCA_002385755.1 Caryophanales bacterium UBA3935
ATTAAGGGTTGCCTACGCTAATACAATTAACCTTTGTATTTAGTGAAATTATCATTATATAACTCTATATGAAATTATCATAATATATTCACAATTCCCCTAAAATATAAGTAAAAATTCTTGACATTTGAGCGAAATAAGCGTATAATATTACGGGTTAATTTTTAAAACGGTTTTGGCGCTGCCAAAACTAAATTTTATCAATGTTTGAAACGCCAGGAAGCGTGGCGCAATTTTAGAAAGGAGAATATAATGCCGACAATCAATCAATTGGTACGCAAACCGAGAAGAACAAAAGCGAAAAAATCAAAATCCCCGCATTTGGGCATCGGTTATAACACGCTGAAGAAAAAATTTACCGATCTTGAATCACCGCAAAAACGCGGGGTTTGCACGCGGGTAACGACGATGACGCCGAAAAAGCCGAATTCCGCGATTCGCAAATACGCGAGAGTCCGCTTGTCCAACGGCATCGAGGTTACCGCTTATATACCCGGAATCGGACACAGGTTACAGGAACACAGCGTTGTCCTGATCCGCGGCGGCCGGGTTAGAGACCTTCCCGGAGTTCGCTATCACATTATTCGCGGCACCCAGGACGCAACCGGTGTCGAAAACCGGAAACAGGCCCGCAGCAAATACGGCGCCAAAAAAGAAGAATAAGATAATTTGAAAGGAGGAATTCACCATGCCCCGCAAAGGACACATCCCAAAAAGAAAAGTATTACCCGATCCCATATATAACTCGCCAGTCGTAACCCGGCTAATCAATAATATCATGGTCAAAGGCAAGAAAAGCCTGGCTCAGGATATTTTATACAGGGCGTTCGAACGCGTCGAAAAGGTTACCGGGCGTCCGGCGATGGAAGTATTCAACGACGCTTTAAATAATATTACCCCGCAGTTAGAAGTAAGGGCCCGCCGTGTCGGCGGCGCCAACTATCAGGTTCCGATAGAAGTCAGGCCGGAAAGGAAAATGACACTGGCATTGCGCTGGCTTACACAATACTCACGTTTAAGACGGGAAAAAACGATGGAAGAAAGACTCGCCAACGAGATTATCGATGCCGCCAACGGCGTCGGCGGAGCGGTCAAGAAACGCGAGGACACGCACCGGATGGCCGAGTCAAACAAAGCCTTTGCCCACTACCAGTGGTAATTAAGGAGTTAATGTTATGCCCCGTGAAGTATCTTTAGACAAAACTAGAAATATCGGAATCATGGCTCATATCGATGCGGGTAAAACAACCGTAACCGAACGGATTTTATACCACACCGGAAAAATCCATAAAATGGGCGAGACGCACGAAGGTACTTCAACCATGGATTGGATGGAACAAGAAATGGAACGCGGTATAACAATAACTTCGGCGGCAACGACTGCATTTTGGAAAGATCATATCATTAATATTATTGATACGCCAGGGCATGTCGATTTTACCGTGGAAGTTAGTCGTTCGTTGCGGGTATTGGACGGGTCGATTACCGTTCTAGACGCGCAAGCCGGCGTCGAGCCGCAAACAGAAACTGTCTGGCGTCAGGCGACGGATTATCATGTTCCCCGGCTTATCTTCGTGAATAAAATGGATAAAACCGGCGCTGATTTTAATTTTTCCGTCGAAAGCCTGCACAAACGTCTGGGAGCTAACGCTCACCCGATTCAAATACCGATCGGCGCCGAGTCCGGCTTTAACGGTATAATCGATATCGTAACAGAGAAAGCTTATACATTTGACGGCACCCAGGATGAAGTTATGAAGGAAATCGCCATTCCCGAAGACCTCGCGGACGAGGTTCAGCTCCGCCGCGAGCAGTTGATCGCCGCGGTGTCGGATTTTGACGAAGAAGTAATGATGCTTTACTTGGAAGAGCGGGAAATTCCCGTCGAATTGCTTAAAAGAGCGATTCGCAAGGCGACTTTAACCGTCGAGTTTTTCCCGGTGCTGTGCGGCAGCGCTTTTAAGTACAAAGGCATCAAATTGATCCTTGACGCGGTAATCGACTACCTGCCGTCGCCTTCCGAAGTTCCCGCCATTAGGGGGATGGGCCATGACGATAGGGAGATTGTCGTCCATTCAAGCGATGACGATCCTTTCGCAGCTCTGGCGTTTAAGGTCATGACGGACCCGTACGTTGGGAAATTAACTTTTTTCCGAGTTTATTCCGGCGTATTGAAATCAGGATCGTACATATATAATTCAAATAAGAAGAAAAAAGAACGCATCGGCAGGATTCTGCGCATGCACGCAAACCACCGCACGGAAACAACCGAGGTATTCGCGGGCGATATCGCTGCGGCGGTGGGCCTTAAGGAAACGACGACCGGCGACACGCTCTGCGACAGCCGGCGGGTCGTCGTGCTCGAGTCAATGATTTTCCCCGAGCCGGTTATCAGCGTCGCGATCGAGCCGAAATCGAAAGCGGACCAGGATAAAATGGGAATCGCGCTTGTAAAACTCGCCGAGGAAGACCCGACTTTTAAAACATACGCCAACCGGGAAACGGGACAAACGATTATCTCGGGAATGGGCGAATTGCATTTGGAGATCATTGTTGATCGCCTGCGTCGCGAGTTCAAAGTCGAGGCCAATGTCGGCGTGCCGCAAGTTTCGTACCGCGAGACGATAAAAACCGCCGCCGAAATCCAGGGGCGTTTTATCCGCCAAACCGGCGGGCGCGGTCAATACGGCGACGTTTGGATTCGTTTCGAGCCGAACCCGGGCAAGGGATTTGAGTTCGTCGACGCGGTTGTCGGCGGCGTTGTTCCGAGAGAATATATCCCGGCGGTGAAGAAGGGATTGGAGTCGGCGCTGCAAAGCGGCAATCTCGCCGGCTATCCGACGATTGACGTCAAGGCGACGCTTTTTGACGGCTCTTATCACGAGGTTGATTCCAGCCAGATCGCGTTTGAAATCGCGGCGAGCATGGCTTTCAAAGAAACCAAGGAGAAATGCGACCCGATATTGCTTGAACCGATCATGCTTGTGGAAGTGGTCGTTCCCGATGTTTATATCGGCAACGTCATCGAGGACTTAATGAGCCGGCGCGGCCGGATCGAAGGTCAGGACCGAAAAGGAATGCTGCAAACGGTGCGGGCTTTTGTCCCGCTTTCGGGGATGTTCGGATACGCCACCGCTTTGCGAAGCAACACGCAAGGGCGCGGCAATTACACGATGCAGTTCCATCGTTACGAAGAATGCCCGAAATCCATTATGGAAAAAATATTAAGATTGCGGGTATAAAATAAAATTGTGATATTTTATACTTGCATTTAAAAACCAAATATTATAAAATATAATTAAATAAATTTAGGAGGAATTATTAAATGGCAAAAGAAAAGTTTGAACGCAGAAAACCCCATGTTAATATCGGTACAATTGGCCATGTCGACCACGGAAAAACGACCCTTACCTCGGCCATTACCAAGGTTTTGGCCCAGCAAGGTTTATCGAAAGTATTAGAATATGATCAAATCGACAAGGCGCCCGAAGAAAAAGCGCGCGGGATTACAATTCAAACCACTCATGTCGAGTACGAAACCGCAAAACGCCATTATGCTCATGTCGACTGCCCGGGTCATTCCGACTATGTTAAGAACATGATCACCGGCGCCGCGCAAATGGACGGAGCGATTCTGGTAGTCGCCGCCAATGACGGCCCGATGGCGCAAACGCGCGAACATATCTTGCTGAGCCGCCAAGTCGGCGTTCCCCGTTTGGTTGTTTACTTAAATAAATGCGACATGGTCGACGATGAGGAATTACTTGATCTCGTTGAAATGGAAGTTCGCGAACTGTTAAGCGAATACGATTTTCCGGGAGACGAAGTGCCCGTAGTCCGCGGTTCGGCTTTGAAAGCTATGGAAGGCGACCCGGAACAGGTTCAAAAAATTATCGAACTTATGAATCATATCGACGAATATATTCCCGAACCGGTTCGCGAGAAGGACAAACCGTTCCTCATGCCGGTTGAAGACGTCTTCACCATCACCGGGCGCGGAACCGTCGCGACGGGTAGAGTCGAACGCGGAACCGTTAAAGTCGGCGACCCGGTTGAAATCGTCGGTATTCGCCCGACAATGTCGACCGTCGTTACCGGCGTCGAGATGTTTAGGAAACTTCTCGATCAAGCCGAAGCCGGAGACAACATCGGCGTTCTGCTCCGCGGGATCACGCGCGACAACGTTCAGCGCGGTCAAGTTATCACGAAACCGAAGACGGTTACGCCTCATACCGAATTTGAAGCTCGGGTTTACGTTCTGAGCAAGGAAGAAGGCGGGCGTCACACGCCGTTCTTCACAAACTATCGTCCCCAGTTCTATTTCCGCACAACAGACGTTACCGGCGTTATCCAATTGCCCGAAGGCACCGAAATGATTATGCCCGGCGACAACACCGATTTGCAGGTTAAATTGATTTATCCGATCGCCATCGAATTGGGAACGAAATTCTCGATCCGCGAAGGCGGTAAAACCGTCGGCGCCGGCAACGTAACCAAAATTATTAAGTAATCGAGCGAACCAATTGCATTCTTTATGCCAGGACATAAAGAATGCTTTTTTACATTAAACAATATGGCTGGAAAAGGAATATGATAAGAATCGCGCGAATATCCGATATCGACGCCGTTCTCGCGGTCATCAACGACGCCAAGGAGCTTTTGCGGGAGAGGAAATCCCTGCAATGGCAGGACGGTTATCCCGACCGGGAAACGATACGGAAAGATATTGAAAAAGAATGGCTTTATGTTAACGAAAAAGAAGGCCTGATCGCCGGTGTCGCCGCGCTCGTGCGGGACCCCGACGAATCATACGCGGTTATTTATGATGGCGCCTGGCTTAATGATCGCCCGTATTTTTCGCTGCACCGCCTGGCGGTTAAAAAGGAGTTTTACCGGCGGGGCGTGGCGAGAGAATTGGCCGATTATTTGTGCGCGGCGACGCGGGCGGCCGGAATAGGCGACATCAGGGCCGACACGGCGCCCGAGAACTTCGCGATGAGGGGACTCCTCGAACAACTCGAATTCCGCCGTTGCGGCGTTATTTATCTTTCGCGCGCGACTTGCCGCGACCCCAAACGCATCGCTTACCAAAAAATTTTGGATTTATAGCATCTTTAGTGCCAAGATTATAAAAAATATGGTATAATATAATAACGTCCGGCATGCGATTCGTTTTAGTTCGTTTTAGTATGAATAAAGACCCGGGCAAAACAGAACAATAGCAAAACGGAGCGCGTGACAATGATCGATACCCATATCCACTTATACGATGAAAAATATCAACCGCGGCTTGACGCTATTATCGACGAGGCTTTAAACGCCGGCATCCGGCAAATGATCGTCGTCGGGTACGACCGCGAAAGCAGTTTGAAGGCTACGTGGATGGCGGAAAAATACAATTTTCTCCGCGCGGCCGTCGGTCTGCATCCGAGCGACGTGGCGAGGGAGGCGGACGAGGAGCTTGCCTGGCTGAAAGAACTCGCCCTGCACCCGCGGGTTGTCGCCATCGGCGAAATCGGGCTCGATTATTATTGGGATAAGACGCATGTCGAACTTCAAAAAAAATATTTTATCGACCAGATTAAAATCGCCGCCGACCGGGGACTTCCGGTCAGCGTTCACAGCCGCAGCGCCGCCGCCGACACTTACCGGATACTCGCGGAGCATGTCGTTCCCGGCGTTTTGCATTGTTACTCGATGAGTTTGGAGATGGCGCGGGAATTCGTTAAGTTGGGATATTATCTCGGCATCGGCGGCGTTCTTACCTTCAAGAACAGCAAGGAAATAAAGGATGTCGTCCGAGAGATCCCGATCGAGCATTTGCTTGCGGAGACCGACGGGCCGTATTTGGCGCCGGAACCGCGCCGCGGGCGGCTGAACAAACCTTCGTATTTAAGGTATGTCGTTGAAAAGATTGCGGAAATCAAGGAAATGCCGGTATCGACGGTCATCGAGAAACTTCGGGAAAATACAAAAAAATTGTTTTCAATATAAGGGGTAAATATGAAAAAAATAACATTCCTTCTGTTAGTATTATTGTCGGCCTTTCTTTTCTCGGGCTGCGACGGTATCTTCAATAACGAGATCCATAACAAAAGCTATCACGTGGAAATTGATATTGCGGAATTCGAGGAGTTGGTCCAAGCGGCGATCGAAAAGGCGGCTCCGGCCGTCGTCGGCGTGAGCAATTATAAAGGAACGTTTGGCGTTCCTGCTCTTGCCGGCACCGGCAGCGGCGTTGTCTATTCATGTCAGGCGAAAATGAAGGACGGGAGCGTCGAGACCGACTGCGCGAATACGATTGACAGCGACGATGTCGACTATTATCAATACAAGGTCATTACCAATAGGCATGTTATCGAGAAAGCCACCTTGCTGAAAGTGTATTTCGGGGAAACCGACCGCCGCGTTAACGCCCAACTTATTCAATACGACGACAAGGTTGATTTGGCCGTGTTGTCGTTTGATTACGAGGGATATATCCAACCGATTGAATTCGCCGACTCCGATATGCTTAAGGCCGGGAGTTTCGCCATCGCCATCGGAAACCCGGCGGGGCACGATTATTATGATTCCTGCACTTTCGGGATCATATCCCACCCGAAACGATATTTCGCCGACGATATCGACGGCGACGGCGTCTCGGAATGGGATAACGAGTATATCCAGCATGACGTGGCGATAAACCCCGGAAACAGCGGCGGCGCCCTGATCAATCTTGAGGGCAAACTAATCGGGATTAACACGCTGAAACTCTTATCTGACGATATAGACAATATGGGGTTCGCCATCCCCAGCAACGTCGTCCGCGAGCTCGTCTCCGTGCTGGAAACCGGCGTTAGGCCGACGCGTTACACGTTGGGCGTTCAGGGAATATCCGTATCCGTGCTTTTATATCCTGAGGATTACGGGGTCCAAGACAATCCCGGCGTCGACTTGCCGTCGGATATCGAATACGGATTTTACATCAATTCTGTAGACAAAACAGGCAAAGCTTACGGATATTTGCATGAGGAGGACATCATTCTCGAGGCAAACGGCCTTAAGCTTTACTATATTCATATATTACGCGGCGAGATAAACAAAACTCTTGCCGGCGAGACGCTTGCGCTGAAAGTATACCGCGGCGGCGAAATCGTCTCGGTTTATATCACTTTTTAAACTTTCAAGAGGAGAGACGCGGATGAAGAAAACAATTACCTTAATATTTATTATGATTTTGACGCTTGGCTTCGCCGGTTGCGATTTTAAAATCAATAACGGCAAACCGATCGGGATTGGCGATGAGATCCCGACAGCGGTCATCGTTAAGAGCGAGGACAATCGCATGAAATTAGAAACGGGCGAAACGCTGCGGCTTTCGGCTACCGTTTTTCCCGAAACGGCGCCGCAGGGTGTCGTTTGGTCCAGCGAGAATGAATCAGTCGCTACCGTCGATCAGACGGGATTGGTTCTGGGAATTTCTTCGGGAACGGTGACGATCAAGGCGGCCGCCGCGAGTCAAAAATCGGTTGATGGCAGCATCTTTTTAACGGTTGTCGAAAAGCCGGTCCCGCCGACGGCGATTACCATCAACGGGCCCGCTTCGCTTTTTACAAACGAGACGGTCAAGTATTCATACGAAGTTGAGCCAGCCGACGCCACTTTCGCGCCGGAATGGATTTCCGGAGACGAATCCGTTTTTACCGTTGACGCCAACGGCCGCGTGACCGGGGTCGCGCCGGGAAATGCGGAGTTGTTGCTTCAAGCGGGCGACGTCACCGACCGGCTGACGATTACCGTGAAGGCGCGCGCCGTTGATCCGGAATCGATCGCGATCGTCGGACGGAATGAAGTCGAAGTCGGCCGCAGCATCCCGCTCAAGGTTGTTTTTGAGCCCGCTCATGCCCGCGATGATGTCGTTTGGACTTTGTCGGGCGACTTGTCCGCCGCCGAAATCATTGACGGCCGCGTTTACGGCAAAGCCCCCGGCAACGTGATCGTCACGGCCACGTCGCTTATTAACGAAAGTTTATCGGCGTCAATTGAAATCGCCGTCATCGATTACTTGATCGATACGTCAAACTTGCAAAGCCAGATTATCGACGTTATCAATAAAACTAAAAATTCGATCCTCGGCGTCACGAATTATAAATATGCCGATGTTGACGGCGAAAAAGTTTTAAAGAAAAGTTCGTTGGGAAGCGGTTCCGTCTATGACGTTTGGTTCGTGCTGAAAGACGGAAGCGTCGTATACGATCTTGACGAAATCGTTACTTTTGAGGAGATTGAGAAATACCGCTATCTTTTAATGACGAACAAACATGTCGTCAAGGAAGCGAACCAGGTCAAGGTTTACCTGCACGAAGAAGAAATCGAGATTGACGCCGATATCCGGCAAATGGACGACAGAGTCGACCTGGCGGTCATATATTTTGAGTATGACCGTTATATCAGACCGCTCAAAGTCGGCGACTCTTCGGCGCTCGTGAGCGGCGAGTTCGTCATCGCCATCGGCAATCCTTCCGGATACGATTTTTCTTCCTCCGCGACCTTCGGCATCGTTTCCCATCCCCAACGTTACCTCTCGGAAGATACCGACGGCGACGGGACTGATGATTGGCATAACGAGTATATTCAACATGACGCCGCGATTAATCCCGGCAACAGTGGCGGTCCCCTGCTTAATCTTGCGGGCGAGATTGTCGGGATGAACACCTTGAAATTCGCCTCGACCGATATTGATAATATGGGTTTTTCGATCCCGAGCAATGTCATTACGGGTTTGCTTCCGCTCCTGGAAGAAGGAGATGTTCCAAAGCGGATTCAGTTGGGCGTCAGGGTAATTGAAGTAAAAGGGATACTTGAATCCCCGAGCGAAGAATCCCCCGAAATACCCGCCGGAATCAAGCACGGCCTATACGTGGATTCCGTGGACAAGGAAAGTCACGCGGAGCGGGCCGGGATTTTGGAAAACGATATCATTCTCTTCTTTAATGGCGCGGAGATCAGGAAGACGCTCGATTTACGGCTCCAGCTTCTCAATTTGGCCGAGGGAAGCGGCGTAACCGTGCCAATCCGGGTCTACCGCGACGGGGAAATAATCGATTTATATTTGGAACTTGAGAATTAGCCGAAACATATCGGTCTTTTTATCATACCCCTTCCATAAAAACCTCCCGAATGTCCGGGAGGTTTTTTAAGTTATTCAAGGATATGCGAACTACAAAAAATCAACATCATATCGATGGCGGTTTTAGTTTGAATAGTAATTTTAGTGTTAATAATGAGCGTAGAAAACAAATTACCGGGCGTTATCTTCTCGCGCGCGTTATCTTGAGTTACTCAAAAATATACCATGGGAGATTGTCGACGCGAAAGTAGAGGGCCTTTTTATATTCGTTCTTATGGGCGACCGAGCCCGTGACCGGGTTAAGCACGACCGGGATGACGTCATTCGGCAACTCATACCAGGTGTCGGAGTTTTTCGCGTTGTATCGCTCGACAATCTCCGCCCACAAATATTTGATATATTTCACGTCGCTGTTATCGATCGGGCGGTTATCGTCGTAGCCCGTCCAGATGCCAAGGACGATTTTTTTATTATACCCGACGATCCAACTGTCGAAGTCGGTCGTGCCGCTTTTCGCGGCGTATTTTTTCGTGATCTTATGGGCGATCGCCGCCCCGGTGGTGCTGATGTTGATCGAGAGGCGGTTGTCGAAGACGTTCGTCATTGTCTCCGAGAGGATATAACAATTGGAAGGGTTGTATTTTTGCTTGAAGTTGTCCTTGGCTTTGTATAATACTTTTCCCTTCTCGTCCGTTATCTTGGTAATATATTGCGGTTCCACGTCTTTTCCCAGCGCCGCAATTTTTACGTAAGCGCCCACAAGCTCGCTTAATTTGACCTCGCTCGTGCCCAGGGCGAGCGAAACGGTATCGTGAACGGGGGTAGTGATGCCGAAATGTTTAAGCGTATCGACAAGCGTTTCCGTGCCGAGAAACAAGTGGGTCTTCACGGCGTAAATATTGTCCGACACCGCGAGGGCGTAAGCCATGCTGATCTCGCGGTCGGGATATATCCCGGCAAAATTCGTCGGCGCGTAGGGTTTGCCGTTGACGTAAAAGGTCGTTTTCGTGCTGGTGAAAGTTGTCGCCGGGGTAAAGCCGTAACCAAGCGCGGCGTAATATAAGAAAGGCTTGATCGTGGAACCGGGCTGCCGGAGGGCGTCGGTGGCGCGGTTAAACGCGTTTTCCCGGTAATCGCGCCCGCCGACGCTGGCGAGCACATATCCCGTCTCCGGGTCGATGGCGTAGATGGCGTACTCGAGTTCGGACTTAGGGGGCGGGTATTTGTCTCGGGCCTCGAGGATGATATTATTGAGTTCAAGATTCAGGGAAGTATAGACTTTGAGATCTTTGTTTTTTTCAAAGAAGCCTTTTTCCCGCAACTCTTTAATAATCGTGTCCTGATAATACGGCGCGAACTCGTCGTTTAATCGGTCAAGACTTCCGTAAACGGATATTTCTTCTTCCAAAGCCCGCTCCATCTCTTCGGCGGTAATTTTACCGTCCTCGCGCATTTCCGCAAGCACGAGCCGCCGCCGCTCGGCGTTGTTATCGGGGTTTTTTAACGGCGAGAAATGAGCCGGTCCCTTCGGAATACTGGCTAGCGCCGCCGCCTCCGCGAGACTCACGGAGCGAGCCGATTTATTGAAATAAAAGCGGCAGGCGTCCTCAATGCCGTAAATTCCGTGATCGAAGTAGATGGAGTTGAGATAGCCTTCGAGAATTTCTTCTTTCGAGTATTTCGATTCCAGGTTTATCGCAATCATGACCTCGGTAATTTTTCGTTTGTAATCCTTGGAAAAGTCGAGATAAAGATTGCGGGCGTATTGTTGGGTGATCGTCGATGCCCCTTGGCGAATCTCGTTCGCTTCGATATTAGAAAGCAACGCCCCGCCGATGCGCAAAATGTCGACGCCCCGGTGCTGGTAGAATTTTTTATCCTCGATCGAGATAAAAGCGTCGATTATCCGCCGGTCAATTTCCGCAAGCGGGATATAACTTCTTTTTTTATCGCCGTAAAGGGAAAGAAATTGCGTCCCGCCGGCGTCGTAGACCTCGATATTGACTGTTTTCGGGATCATGTAGTCAAGTTTTCGGGCGAAATAAACAAAAACGCCGACGATTAAAAGCATCCCCAACACGGTAATGATGAAAAGATATTTCATGGAACGAAGCAAAAATCTCATATTTTCACCCAGCTTTCGCTATCAATAAAAGACGACCGGCCGGATCAAGGCGTCGGCCTTGCCGGTTTTAATAAGCGACACTTTCCTAACCTTTTCCTCGCGGACAAAGGCGATGATAAACGGGTATTTCCGCCCGGGCAGGCGATAGAGGCAATGGATGACGCCAGCTTTTTTGCGGGAATAACTGTAGACTTTATGTTTGTTGGTAACTAGTTGGCTGCTTTCAAGCTCGTACTTCACGACCCTGACGCTTTTCGTTTTCGCTTTTAGGTTATCGAACGGGTAGAGTTCCGCGCAGACGCTTAAGCGCCAGCGTCGCGGAATCTTGTCGATATGAAGGACGACGTTATGGTGATACAGGAAGAGTTTCCTCGCGTCCTCCCCGAGCGGGACGAAGTTCAAGTTCACGAAATGGTTATAGGTGATGTCCTCGTCTTTCTTTGGGCATAAGAGTGCGTAGTGTCCGTAATTTTGTTGTTTGGTTTTGTATATGTACTTATAGTCGAGATCGTTAAAAAACATATCGCATTTCTTGCCGTGAAAGGAGAAGAGCGCGTACTCGTCGCTTAAGTCGCTCACGACGCACTCGTAACGCCGCCGGTGTTTTTTCAAAAGCTTAAAAACCGGCTTAAATTCCTCGGTAATCACCAGGAAACGATATAGACTAAGCCGTAAAATCAATATCTCGGATAATATTTTCTTTTTCCGGAAAAATAACGTGTAGACGCTGCCGAATATTTTATCGTCGATTTTCTTTACCGAGCAGCGGTCAAGAAGCGCCAGCGAGTTTTCCCCGGAGACGAGGATAAGGGACGCTTTCTCGCGACAGATGCCGACGCTTTCTTTTGCCTGTAAGTATTGTTCATCCGTTTCGCTCGCCGTGTATGTTTTATTGTTCATGCAAATTACCTCGCTTCGTTTATATTTTAATCATATCCGCGGTAAACATACAAATAAATGTAGAAAAAAAATTAAATCTGGAAAAAACATCTTTCTTGTGTTAAAATATGAGAGAAACGGAAAGGAAAGTGCGCTTATGGGACTTACCGCGGGTATCGTCGGCTTACCGAATGTCGGGAAGACGACGTTGTTTAACGCCATTACCGGATCCAAAGCCTTGGTCGCGAGCTACCCTTTCGCGACGATTAATCCCAATGTCGGGTTTGTCGATATTAAGGATGAAAGACTTTGGCGAATCGCGGAAATAATAAAACCGGAAAGAGTCGTCCCCGCCTCTTTGTCTTTTACCGATATCGCGGGACTCGTCAAGGGAGCCTCGCGCGGCGAGGGTCTGGGCAACCAGTTTCTCGCCCATATCCGGGAAGTCGACGCCATCTGTCATGTCGTCAGATGTTTCGCCGATCCCGACGTCGCCCATTTCGCGGGGGAAATCGACCCCGTCGCCGATATTGAGACCGTCAACCTCGAGTTGATTATCGCCGATTTGGAAGTCGTGGAAAGACGGATTCAGAAAATCATGAAAAAAGCGCGGCTAAAAGTCGACGACGTGGAAACAGAGTATAAAGCCTTGGCGAAAGTCGCCGCGCTCCTGCGCGACGGCCGGCGGGCGATCGAGGCCGACCTGACGCCGGCGGAAGTCGCCGCGATTAAGCAATATCAACTCCTGACGTTAAAGCCGGTAATCTATGTTTTAAATGTCGACGAGAGCGGTTTTGAGGTCGAGCGATACGCGGAGGAGATCCGCTCTTCCCTGGAGGCCGCGCCGGTCATCGCCCTTTGCGCGCAAGTCGAGGCCGAGCTTGTCGATCTTGACGAAGAAAGCCGGAAGGAATTCATGGATGAACTCGGATTAAAGGAAAGCGGCTTACAGAAACTCATCAGGGAGACGTTTAACCTGCTCGGGCTCGCCACTTTTTTCACGACGGCCGGCGAGAAGGAAGTTCGGGCCTGGATATTCCGGCGCGGAATGAAAGCGCGGGAATGCGCCGGAATAGTGCACACCGATTTTGAGAAAGGATTTATCCGGGCGGAAGTGATTCCTTATCCCGATTTTATCGCCTGCGGCGATATGCAAAAAGCGCGCGAGGCGGGAAAAATCCGCTCGGAGGGAAAAGACTATCGCGTCGAGGACGGCGATATCGTTCTTTTCCGATCGAACGCATGATGAGAGCCTGGATTTTTAATATCGGCGACGAGATCACCGCCGGCCGCGTCGTCAACACCAACGCTTCGTTTTTGGCCGGCGAATTGGACCGGGCGGGGATTACGGTGGAAAAAATCATCGCCGTCGCCGATGACGAACCGGCGATTATTGCCGAGATTAAAGCTTTTCTTGCCTCAGGCTCGGCTTTGCTTGTCACGACCGGCGGTCTGGGCGCGACCGATGACGACATTACCCGCCGCGCGGTAGCGGCCGCCTTAAACAAAAAACTCGCGTCCGGCGCGTCGGCGGACTTGTTTCCCGAAGGCGCGAGCCCGATCGAAAACCGTTACGGCAGCGCCGACGGCTTTTTGATATCCCATGAAGGCAAAACGATAATTTCCCTCGTCGGCCCGCCGTACGAGATGCGGCCGATGTTTAAGGATGTCTTCGCCCGTCTCTATTCCGGCGCGAAAAAAAAGGAGGACGTCCGGGAATTTACCGTTATCGGCGGCACCGAGGCCGATTTTGACAAAATACTGCGGCCGCTCCGCGCGGAATTTCCTGGTGTTTCTCTTAATTCCTATTGCTCGGTCGGGAAAATCAGGTATGTCCTCAAAGGCGCGGGCGATGAGTTTGCTAAGTTTGTCGAGAGATTCGCTGGGCTTCTTTCCGAAAACATCATCGGCGTGGGCGATATCTCGATCGAGGAAGCGGTCGTCTCCCGGCTTAAGGAAAGAAAGTACAAAGTGAGTTTTGCCGAGAGTTGCACGGGCGGGCTTCTAGCCGCAAAAATCGTCTCCGTGCCGGGGGCGTCCTCGATTCTCGGAGAAAGTTTCGTCGTTTACAGCAACGAGGCGAAAATGAAATATCTCGGCGTTAAAAGCGAGACGCTCGCCGCTCATGGCGCCGTGAGCGAAGAGACGGTCCGCGAGATGGTCGACGGACTTGAGAGGATTGGCGCCGGCGACGCGCTTGTATCCGCGAGCGGGATTGCCGGACCGGAAGGCGGGAGCCGGGAAAAGCCGGTCGGCCTCGTTTATTGCGCCGTGAAAATCGGCGGCGTCACCCGGGTCGGAAAGCGCGTTTTTAAAGGCGACCGCAATCTAATCCGCGAAAGGGCGGCCTGTTGGGTTTTGGGAAAACTGTGGACTTACCTTAAGGGTTAAAAAGTTTTTGCCATTGCCTCTAAAAAATGGTATAATACTATTTGTATAAATAATCGGAGGATGTTTAAATGGAAGAAAACAATTACATTAACGAACAATTACTTCAAAAAATCGGACAAGAACAAAACGTAAAAGCGAATCAAATCAAAGCGGTTTTGAAATTGATTGAGGAAGGGGGGACCGTCCCCTTTATCGCCCGTTACCGGAAAGAAGCTACCGGCGGCCTCGACGAGGAGCAGATTCGGGCGATTTATAAGGAATGGGAATACGGTCAAAAGCTCGCGGCGCGTAAGGAAGACATCATGCGTCTCATCGCCGAAAAGGGGAAATTAACCGAGGAATTAAAAAAAGAAATTATCGCCGCCGACAAGTTGGCCGAGCTCGAGGACATTTACCGTCCTTACAAGGAAAAGAAAAAAACGCGGGCGACGGAAGCGAAACGCAAGGGTTTGGAGCCCCTGGCCGAATACTTGTTGAGTTTCCCGCTTGAGGGCGACGTCGAGGCGGAGGCGGGCAAATATATTACCGCCGAACCGACCGAGGAAATGGAAAAGGAAGGTTTGGTCGTAAAAGACGCGGCCGAGGCGCTCCAGGGAGCGATGGACATTATCGCCGAGATCGTTTCCGACGAACCGAAATTCAGGAAATGGATCCGTCGTTTTTACGAGCGCTACGCGATGCTTACGACCTCTTTAAGGGACGGCGTCGAGGACGAAAAGCGCGTCTATGAAATGTATTACGACTATCAGGAGTCGATTGGCACAATCAAGCATCACCGCGTGCTGGCGATCAATCGCGGCGAGGCGGAAAAGGTGCTCCGGGTCGGGATTGCTGAAGACGTTGACCGGGTAATGAGGTTTTTATCGGGTCGGGTTATTAAGGATGAGAATTCCGTGACCGCCCCTTACGTTAAAATGGCGATTGAGGACGGGTACCGCCGCCTTATCAAGCCTTCGATCGAGCGGGAAATCCGCGCCGAGCTTAAGGAAAAAGCCGAAGACCAGGCGATTAAGGTGTTCGCGGAGAATTTAAGGAATTATCTTTTGACGCCGCCGATGAAAGAAAAAATGGTTCTCGGGATCGACCCCGCCTACCGGACCGGATGCAAGCTCGCGGTCGTGGACGTTACCGGGAAAGTTTTGGAGATTGGCGTTATTTTTCCTCATCAACTGAAAGATGGCGAGAAGAACGTCGACGCGCGGTATGAAAAATCGAAAAAGACGCTTCTTTCTTTAATAGATAAGTACGATATTGAAGTTATCGCCATCGGCAACGGCACGGCCAGCCGCGAAACGGAAAGTTTCGTTGCCGAGGCGCTAAAGGAGACGGAAAAAGAAGTATTCTATACTATCGTCAACGAAGCGGGCGCTTCCGTTTATTCGGCGAGTGACTTGGCGCGCGAGGAATTCCCCGACCTGGCGGTCGAGGAACGCTCGGCAATCTCGATTGCCCGCCGACTCCAGGACCCGCTTTCGGAACTGGTTAAAATCGACCCGAAATCAATCGGCGTCGGCCAGTACCAATATGACGTCACGCAGTCAAAACTGACTGATTCGCTTGACTTCGTCGTCTCTTCCGTCGTCAACAGCGTCGGCGTCAATATCAACAGCGCCTCGGTTCCCCTGCTTCAGCGCGTTTCGGGACTGAACGCCAAAACGGCGAAGGCGATCGTCGATCATCGCAACAAAAACGGCAAGTTCAATTCCCGTAAGGATATCAACGTCAAGGGAATCGGGCCGAAAACATACGAGCAGGCCATCGGCTTTCTCCGCATTCTCGACGGCGTCGATAAGCTCGACATGACGAGCATCCACCCGGAAAGCTACGAGGTTGCCGAGAAAATCCTTGACCGTTTGGGCTTTACGAAAGACGATATCGGCAGCGACGAACTGGTGAACGCCGTCAAGGCCGCCGACCGGAAGACGTTGCGGGAAGGGCTCGATATCGGCGAGTACACGTTTAACGATATTTTGGACGCGTTCGTGGCGCCGCTTCGCGACCCGCGGGACGAGATTGAGAAACCTTTGTTAAGAAGCGACGTTCTGAAACTTGAGGATTTAAAACCGGGTATGGAACTGCAGGGCACCGTCCGCAACGTCGTTGACTTCGGCGCGTTTATCGATTGCGGCGTTAAGGAAGACGGCCTCGTCCATTTATCGCGGATGAGCAAAAAGTACGTTAAGCACCCGCTCGACGTAGTGAGCGTCGGGGATATCGTGAAGGTTTGGGTCGTGGCGGTCGACGTTGAAAGGAGCAGGATCGAATTGTCGATGCTTCCGCCCTCGAACGCGGACAATTAACTTTTTTTGGGAGTAGAAGATGAAACATATCTTTGTCATAAATCCGGTCGCCGGGAAAAAAGACAGCACCGGCGTAATAAAAGAAGCGGTAAGCAATAAATTTAATTCGGAAGATTGCGTAATTTACGTGACAAAAAAACCGCTCGACGCTTGGCGTTTCGTCCGCGATTACGCCGCCGCTCATCCGGACGAATCCTTAAGGTTTTATGCCTGCGGCGGGGACGGAACGTTAAACGAGGTTGTAAACGGCGCCGTGGGTTTTCAGAACGCCGCCGTCGGTTGCTATCCTTCCGGATCAGGGAACGATTTTCTGAAATACTTCGGGAAGAAAAAAGACTTTCTTGATTTGGACGCTCTCGTCGACGGCGAGATTGTCGATATCGACCTGTTGCGTTTTTCCGACCGTTATGTCGTTAATATCTTAAATATCGGTTTTGACGCCGACGTTGTTAGCAAGATGATCAAATACAAGCGTCTCCCTCTAGTTACCGGGAAAGGCGCTTACCATCTCGGAGTTATCGTCAGCCTGCTTTCGAAAATGACCCATAAGTTTAAGATAACCCTGGACGGGGAACCGTTCTACGAGGGCGATGGCCTCCTTTGCGCGATTGCCAATGGGATTTGTTACGGCGGCGGGTATTACTGCGCGCCGGAAGCGAAAGTCGACGACGGGAAACTTGACATTTGTTTTGTCCGTCCCCTGTCGCGTCCCCGGTTTATCCGTTTGATCAAATATTATAAAAACGGCACTCATCTCGCGACGCCTAAGGTCGCTCGCTATATCTTATATAAGAAAGGCGCGGAAGTCGTAATCGAGTCGCCGGAGCCCGTGAATTACGCTATCGACGGCGAAATGGGGGCTTCGAAGCGGATAGCGATCAAGGTCGAACCGAAGGCGATGAGATTTATCGTTCCCAAGGGCTTGAAAAAAGGAGCTAACGCTTGACAAAAAAATATAATTTTATTATAATGTAATAAAATTCTAGGAGGAAAATTTATATGAACTTTGAGAAAGTAAGAAAGATAATTGCGAAAGAGCTTAATTACAACGAAGAAGATATTAAATTGGAATCGAAATTGTCCGAAGACTTGGGCGCCGATTCCCTGGACGCCGTCGAGTTAATCATGGCGATCGAGGACGAGTTCGGAATCCAGGTAAGCGACGAGGCGGCGCAGAAGATTCGCACGGTAAAAGACATTGTCGATTATCTTGACGAACAAGCTTAATCCTTATATGCGAATTTGTTCTCGAAAAGAAGCATCTCACCATTATTGTGTTGAGATGTTTTTTTATAATTTTTACGTCAAGTAAAAATAATACTTGTATGAAATAACTTTGTAGACAGAAAAGGCATATGAAATAGAATATTAAGGTTAAGCGCCAGTGTTTATTAGCATTCTCATTTTTTTACTCAATTGAAAACATATTATTTATTAAAAAGTAAAAAATATTAAAAAATAAATTAAAAAAGTTAATTTATATATTGACAATATTAATTTATTGTAATATAATAATAGCGGGTAGTGTTATGAGGAAAGAAGTATTAGCAAAAATTGCAGCAAATAAGTTAACCCCGCAGGAAGGATACGATATCCTTTACGGGACAAAAAGTAGAAAAGGGAGATTCGTGCGGATGCGAATCAACATCGCCGGCCACCCGTTTTTAAATTTTTTTCTCCGTATGTTTTTTTTGCTTCCCGTCCCAATCGGACTGGGGAAATTGTTTTTGCGGTTTATGGATGAAGATAAATATAAAGAATTTATGCGGATGATTCTGGACTCAACCATCCCCACCGGAAAAGTGAAGATTCGCATGGAAAGCAAAGAAATAAAAGTAAAACTAAAAATATGCATATTTTAAGAGGTTAGTATGAAAAAAGAAATTATTTCGGTGTGCCCGATCTGTAGCGCTGATTTGATGATTTCAAAACTGCACTGTAAACGTTGCGGCGTGGAAATCAGCGGCGATTTCGTTTTGCCGACGATTAACAAGCTTTCGAAGGAACAGCTTGCTTTCGTCATAATGTTTTTAAAAAACCAGGGAAATATTAAAGCGGTGGAAAAAGAGATGAACGTTTCCTATCCGACGGTTAAGAAAATACTTAACGAAGTGCTCGCGACGCTCGGGTTTGACGTCAATGAAGACGCTCTTTCCGGGCAAAGACAGGAAATTCTCGATCGGTTGTCGCGGCGCGAGATAAGTTTTGAAGAAGCGAACGAGTTATTGAAAAAATTGAAATGAGGTGTGATGATGGAAGAACGGCGAAAAATATTGGAAATGGTTAAAGACGGCTTGATTAGCGTCGAAGAAGCCGAGCGCTTGCTCGACGCGGTCGAAACCGAGAATGACCCGGAATTATCGGAAAAGGCAAAAGAAAAAATTATCGCCGCAAAAACAAAGATTGATAAGGCGATTCAAAAAATCGACGAATCGCTCGATATGATCGGCGAGAGAACGGGAGCGATGGTGAAAAAGTCGCTGCAGGGATTTGCGGAAAAATTAAACAGAATGTTTGAGGAGGAAAATGATGAGTGAAGAAAGAATGAAGATTTTGGATATGCTTAGCCAGGGTATCATTACCGCGAGCGAAGCCAACGAATTGCTTAAAAGTCTCGATGAAAAGAAAATCGAGGTTAACGGCAAGACGATGACCGAAGGGCAATATTTGAAAAGCGCCGCCGCGAAGTTTCTCTACATCGAGGCAAAAAGCCACGACGGCGATAATGTCAACGTTACTATACCGCTTTCGTTAATCAAAGCGGCGGTTAAGATGGGGAATGTCCAGGGCATCATTGACAAAACGCTTTCAGGGTCGTCTTTCGCGAACGAAGCTATCGACATTGATTTAATTCTTCAATGCATCGAGTCCGGCACGACCGGCAATATTGTCAGCATGGATTCCAAAGAAGGCGATTCCGTGCGCATCTATATCGAGTAAAAAAATCCCCCTTTTAGGGGATTTTTTTGAATATCGCTTGAATTTGCCGATAAAATAGAGTAGAATATATAATAATTATGCGGAAAATAATTGTAAAATTATTTATAAAGGATCATGAAAACTACCAGGACGCAAACGTCCGCCTGGCGTATGGAAAGTTGTCGGGCGTCGTCGGGATGGTGAGTAATTTTCTGCTGATGGCAGTGAAGATTGCCACGGGTCTCGTTATCGGCAGCCTCGCGATCGTTGCCGACGGTATCAATAATTTATCCGATATCGCGACGTCGGTTATTACCTTTGTCGGTTTCCGTCTGGCCGGGCTCCCCGCCGATAAGAAGCATCCCTTCGGCCACCAGCGAATCGAATACGTGACCGGTCTTTTCGTCGCCGTTTTTATTTTTACCGTTGGGTTGCTGATTGCTTTCGCTTCCGTTGATAAAATCGTCAACCCGCGGGAAGTAAACTATAACTGGCCGGTTATCGCCTTGCTCGCGTTTGCTGTTCTCGTGAAAATCTGGCAAAGTTATTTTTATCGTAAAAACGGCAAGCTGATCCAGTCGAAAGCGCTCATGGCGACCGCCGTCGACAGTTTGAACGACGTTATCGCTACCGCCGGAATACTCGTTACCGGCTTAGTCATGATTTTTTACGGCGTGAACCTGGACGGCTATATGAGCGCGATCGTGTCGGTGATTATTATTATTAACGGCGTGAGATTCGTGTTTAAAACAGTTTCGCAATTGATCGGCGAAGCGCCTTCCCCGGAATACGCGGAAAAACTTTTGGCGGCGATTCGGGAATATGAAGGCGTTTTGGGGGTTCATGATCTCGTTATCCATCAATACGGCCCGGTGAAGAAATTCGTTACCGCGCATGTCGAGATTGACAGCCGCGTCGATATCGTCCAAAGCCACCGGTTGATTGACAATATTGAGCGCGAGGTTTCCAGTAGACTCGATTGTGATTTGGTGATTCATATGGATCCCGTCGATCCCGATTGCCGGCTTACCGACAAGTATCGCCGGTTGCTGAAAAATTTGCTTAACGACATTGACCCCTTGCTTTCTTTCCATGATTTCCAGATTATTAAGAGCGACGGGAAGACGGAGTTGATTTTTGATGTAGTTATCCCGTTCGAGTATAAAGGGGACTTGAATAATTTGCGCGATAAGATTCGCGAGAAAATCGGGGAGGCGGATGATTCCATATACCCGATCATTAAAATCGATCGCGAATATATACCGTAAAAGGAGTGAAGAAATGAATATTATCCAAAAATGGCTTGATTATCCCGAACTTGACAAAGATTTGCGCGCGGAACTTCAAAATATGACGGAGGAAGAGCTGAAAGAAGCTTTTTATGCCGACTTAACTTTTGGCACCGGCGGGATCCGCGGCCTGATCGGGCCGGGAACCAACCGAATCAACATTTACACGTTACGGAAAGTGAATTACGGTTACGGAAATTTCCTTCTGAAACAGTCGGAGAACCGGACGGCGGTCATCGCTTACGACTCGCGTCGTCTCTCTGACGTTTTTGCCCGCGAGTCGGCCCGCGTGCTAGCGACGCTTGGCATCAAGGTTTATCTGTTTAAAACGATTACCCCGACCCCGGTGCTTTCATTCGCGATTAGGCATTTGAAAACAGGCGGCGGTATCGTTATTACCGCGAGTCATAACCCCAAGATTTATAACGGCTATAAAGTCTACGACGACACCGGTTGTCAGCTGTTGCCCGCGGCAGCTGCGAGAGTGACGGAGGAAATCGCCGCCGCTCCCGACCCGTTCGCAATCGCGGTTCGCGACTTTGATGATTTAGTGGTCGAGAAGATAATCGAGTACTTGGACGACTCCGTTTACCGCGAATACTTGGAAAAAGTGAAATCGGCGCAATTCCGGCCGGATTTATCCAAGGAAGGCCTTAGGGTGGTCTTCACCCCCCTGCACGGCGCCGCCGGCTACCTGGGGAAAGAGTTGCTTAAGTCCCTGGGATATGATTTTATCCCCGTCAAGGAACAGATGATTCCCGATCCGGATTTTTCGACCGTGCCGTCGCCGAACCCGGAAACATTGCCGACATTCGCTTTGGCGATAAAATACGCCCGGGAATTCGCCGCCGACGTTTGCGTCGCCACCGATCCCGACGCCGACCGCGTCGGCGTGGTTGTTCGTCACAAGGGCGACTATGTCCTCCTGAGCGGCAATCAAACGGGCGCCCTGGTTATGAAATACCTGGTCGAAAACCGGAAGACAACGAAACGCGCCTTTCTTATCAACACGATTGTGACCGGCGAGCTCGCGAGCGTGATTGCCCGCCGTCATAACGTTGAGGTGATGTCAACCCTGACAGGGTTCAAATACATCGGGGAAAAAGTCGCCGGGCTATCTCCGCTTGACAAAGAGTTTTTATTTGCGTTCGAGGAATCAAACGGCTACCTGTTGGGCGATTTCACCCGCGACAAAGACGCGTTTCAGGGAATGACGATAATTTTGGAGACGGTAAATTATTACCGCCTGCAAGGCAAAACCTTAGTCGACGCGCTCGCGGATTTGGACGCGGAGTACGGTTATTATCGCGACGAATTGATTAATCTCGAATTCGCGGGCCTTTCCGGGCTTAAGCGGATCGCGGCGATAATGAATCATTTCCGGACCGCCCGATACGACAGTTTGGCAGGCTACGATGTCGCCGCAAAAGAAGACTATTTCCTGCGTGAGCGCACCGGATACAAGTCGGGGAAACTAACCCTCCCGCAAGCCGACGTCATCAAATATTATCTCAACGACGGCGATTGGCTCGTGTTGCGTCCGAGCGGGACCGAACCGAAACTCAAAGTATATATTTCCGCGCACGGCGATACGTCGGAAAAGGCGCTCGCGAAAATCGCCGCCTTGAAAGCGGAAGTTATAAAAATAATCGAAGAAGCGGGGAATATAAATGGAAAGTAGTTTTTTCGTAAAAAATCGCGAACGTTATTTAAAAAAAGCGGTCGATAATTCGCTGACGCTGCTTTATTCGGGCCGCCCCTTGCAAAAAAGCGACGATCAGGAATATCCTTTTGAAGTGGATAAGAATTTCTATTACCTTACAGGCGTCGACCAGGCCAACGTTATCCTCGCTTTGGTAAAAAACGGAGCTGAGAACCGGGAAATACTCTTTATCGAGGAAAACGACCCCGTCCTAAGCAAATGGGTGGGAAACAAATTATTTATCGAGAAAGCGCGGGAAATCTCGGGGATCGAGGACGTTCGTTATCTTGACGCTTTCGAGGGATTTCTCTATTCCTTATTCAATCCCACGCGACTTAATACCGCCCGTATCAGTAATCTATGTCTGAATTTGGAAAGAAGAAATCTTCCCGGGTATACGAACTGGGCGCTGGAGTTTGCTTCCGAGTTCGGGAAAAAATACCCGGAGGTTGGCGTACGGAACGCCCGCGAAACGATTATCGGCCTCCGGATGATTAAAGAAAAAGAAGAAATCGCGGCGATCGAAAAAGCGGTTAACGTCACGCGGAAAGGGATCGAGGACATATTGAAGGTCGCTCGCCCGGGAATGTATGAGTACCAACTTGACGCGTATTTTGATTTTGCCGTTAAATACCGCGAAAACCACAGCCTGGCTTTCGATAGCATCGTGGCCGCCGGCCGTAACGCGACGATTCTTCATTACGTAGCGAAAACGGATCTTATCGGCGATGATGATTTGGTGCTTTTCGACTTGGGGGCGCGTCACGGTTATTACGTGAGCGATATCACCCGCACCGTTCCCGCCTCCGGCCGCTTTACTTTAAGGCAAAAAGAAGTTTATTCCGAAGTTTTGGCCGTTAATAAAAAATGCATCGAATATCTTAAGCCCGGCCTAACCTGGAAAGAGCTAAACGATTACGCCCGGGAATTGCTCGCGGACGCGGTGAAGCGTCTCGGGCTCGAGGGCGGTTTGGAGAAATATTATTATCATTCGATCGGGCATTTCATCGGTCTCGATACCCATGACCCGGGATTGGCGGAGATTAAGTTCAAACCGGGAATGGCGCTTACCATCGAGCCGGGGATATACATCGAGGAAGAAGGAATCGGCGTCAGGATAGAAGACAATTGCCTGATTACGGATTCCGGCGCCGTAAACCTAAGCAAAAACATTATTAAAGAAATTGAAGACATTGAAAGATTTATGATTGCCGCGCGTTGACGGCAATCTTTTTTTTTGACGGAAAAGCCCCGCCGGGAGATAATATATAGGCGGAGGTGAAATAATGAAAAAAGCATTGATCGTTATTTTTATTTCTATTTTTATCGTGAATTTCAGTGTCGGCGCATATACGAAAACCGGCCACCCCGATATCACCGAACTCACCTTTAAAGAGAAGGGGAAACTCCTTATCAACATGACTTCAAGCGAGCTGGATAAAGCTTTTGCCTCGACGGGAAGGAGATGCTTTTGGGGATGGAAACATCATTTTATGAATATCTACAGCGAGGCCGATTATGTCGGCGAAGTAATCTTCGCGCGCGTTAACCGCACTTCCGACCCGATAAAATTTGATTACAGCATTAAGGAGACCGATTATATCGAGAGGAGCGTTAAAACAACGGGGAGCATATCCGGGAGTTTCGGTTCAAAAATAAAGCAAATCGATTGCAAATTGCAGGGGGAGTACCGGCGCGAGGTCACGAAAAAAACCGCGCACACTAAGGTTGAGGACAATTCCTTTTCCGTCGTCGTCAAACCCTACACCCGCCTGACTTATAAAATCACCGGCGAGGCTTTGGTCACGAACGGCGTGAGCAAGCATTATGTTTTTGGGATCTTGATTAAAAAGGGCACCTGGGAATATATTGATATCGTCACCGCATATTACGAACTTTGCGAGGAGCCGCTCGAATGAAAAAATGGCTCTACGCGGGCGCTTTCGCGGTTATTTTCGCGGGCTGCGTCATTTGGGCGGCGACGCGCCGCCCAATGGCGCGAACGGTAACTATTGGCGCCGTTTTGCGGGCGCATAACAGCGTCAGTTTGCTCGGCGAGGATGATTTTGTGACCTTCGATATTTTAATCGACACGAAAAAATCCTTCGCGGGCGAGGATTGCAATATAACGGAGGCGTATCTTGCCAATGATGACGGAGAATACTTGAAACTAAAGGTTGAAAGCGTGGAATTCAGCGGCGATTCTTTACCGCTTGGCGATAATACCTATTACTTATATTATTTTACGTTTCTTATCGATTTCCATCCGACGACGGAGTATTTTTTTGAAATCGCGGATGCTGAACTTACAATTAATTACCGGTGCGGCGCCTCCGTGCGGTTGCCGGTCGGCTCTTTCAGTTACAATAAAGTCGCCTCCTTTATCGACGATTGTCTATCGGTTCGGAAACTCAAAGGCCTGGTCAACGTTCTCGACGGCCGTAAAACGCTAGCCGCGGTCGATATCGGTATTAAAAACGACACGGAAAGCGATATCTTTATCACCGCGATCAGCCCGCTCGTGCCGGACGTCGCGTTTTCCTTTTCCGAGCGGGTCGCGTCAGATGCGCTTGAATACCGGCCCGATTGCGAGATTGATTTGATTCTGGGGTACGCTTATGATTACTTTAACGGCGTCGCCGCCGCTTTTAATTACCGCCTTCCCGCCGGCGAAAGAGCGTGCTTTTTACTGCCGTTGAAATACCGCCGCCTGCTTCCCGTGAACAAGTTCGGAATCGCAGTCGATTACACGATCGCAGGCGAATCCCGGAGACTCGTCTGCGATGATTTTACTTTCTTTAAAACGCGGGAGATATCGCTAAAAGCGTTACAGAATATAGAATTTCGCACCTATGAAAATTATTGAACTGAGAGGAGTCGCGAAAAAATACCGGCGAAAAACTGTTTTTTCTAATCTTTCCTTAGGTTTCGAAAGCGGGAAGATCTACCTTTTGGTCGGCGAAAACGGCAGCGGGAAAACAACGTTAATTAAGGGCGTTATCGGGTTGCTTCGCTTTTCCGCGGGCAGGTTCTACCGCTCGCCGGCGCGCTACGCGTTTTTGCCGGAAAAAATCGCCCTGCCGGAGACGGTAACCGTGTACGCGTTTCTTGCCAATATCGGTAAAATCAAAAAAACCGCCGCCGCCGGGGAGAAAATTATGTCTTTACTGGAAGAGTGGAATGTTGACGGGACAAAGAAAATCAAGGAATTGTCCAAAGGAATGCGCCAAAAAGTCCTGATAATACAAACCCTTCTTTCCGACGTTGATCTGTACTTGTTCGACGAGCCGATGAGCGGGCTCGACGCCGAGTCGCGGTCGCGTTTCCTGAGCTTGGTTCGACGGTTGCGCGAAGCGGGAAAGACATTGATTATTTCCACTCACTATCCCGATCTGTATCCGGGCGATGAAATAATTCTTTTGGCTGGCGAGGAAGATGATGTCTTTAATCAAATGTCATCTTAGTTATCTATTGAACAAACGCGCGGTCGTGATTCTCACGGCGGCCGTCGTCATCGCTTTTTTTGTTTGCGCGATTAACGCCGCCGCCGTTGACGCCGCGCTCGGTTATCGGGAAAACAACGCCATTTATTTTCGGACATCTTTTACAACGGTTAAAACGATGACCGTTTTCTCGTCAATATTCTTGGTCTGTGATTTCTTCTCCGCAAAAAACAGCCAGTATTATTATCTGATTTCCTGCGATGTCTCGCGGGTAAAATACTTTACCACGAAATTGCATACGGTAGTATTGTTACAGGCGGGATTTGTTTTGCTTTTGTATTTGCTATTTAATTTTGCCGGGGTCGCTTTTTATGCGAAATATGTTTTTGACGCAAGGGTTGTTTTTTCATTTTTTTGTTTGTTTATTTACGCCGTCTACTATGGTTTGGCGGCCTTGGCGTTTTATCAAGCCCTCAAAAATAATTATGTTATTATTTTCGTTTTTTTCCTCCACCTTTTTTCAGTAATCACCAATGAGGAAAATGAAGGTTTAGGCCGTATTTTGAACTGTTTTTTACTTTATCTCGATACGGAAGGAAATTTTCCTTATCATCCATACCATGCATTGTTATTAATCGTGTTGCTTTTTTCATTCAATTTATTATTTTTCTTAGACAAAGATTTATAAAGATGCCAATATTTCTGAGCAAGATGCGTAATAGATAAAATAATAAAACAAATAA
>DGED01000055.1 GCA_002385755.1 Caryophanales bacterium UBA3935
GGATCCGTTCCAAGGCGCGAAGACCGGCTCGTTTGAGATCATCAGCGCCAAAGTCGTTTATATCGAAGAATAAACGGACTAACCCGCGGCGCAAAGCCGCTTGATATTGACTCGATACTATTGGGAGCCTCGCAAAGCGGGGCTCCCGATAAAAAATAAAAATCTCCCGTTTAAAATTATCGAAAGACAGAGAGTTATCTATGGTAGATGAGATATTAACGAGGGAAGCGCGCGATTGCTATCGCTTTTTGCTTGATAACACTAATTTTGACGAGAATTCAGCGGGTTGCGGTCTGACCCGCGACCGCGCGAGCAACCCGGTTAAAACTTCGATCGCCGGCGCCGGGTTCATGCTTTCCGCCCTGGCGATCGGCGTCGAAAACGGCTGGGACGATAAAGAGACGAACCGACGGCGGGCGCTCGCGACCGTGAGGAACATATGGGAGAACATTCCCCATTTTCACGGTTTTTTTGCCCATTATCTCGAGTATGAAACCGGGAAGCGTTATAAGAAGTGCGAGTATTCCACAATCGACACCGTGTTGTTTCTAAACGGCCTCATCGTCGCCGACAGTTATTTTTCTTGTCCGGAAATAAGCCGTTACGCCGAGAAAATCTTTTCCCGCGTCGATTGGAGAAAGTTTGTCTATAAACATAACAACCGTCATGTTTTTCGGATGGCTTATAACGATATTCGCGGCGGCGATTATTTGCGGAAGACGCAGGAGGGGTGGATTTTCCGTTGGAGCATGATGGCCGAGCAACTTTCGATGTACGTGCTCGCGGCGGCGAGTCCTTCCGTTTCGGAAAAACTCGCCCGCGCGCTCTATTTCGGTTTTGAGCGGACGGTCGGCGGTTACCGGGACCACCAGTTCGTATTTACGCCGCTGGGCGCGTTATTTGTTCACCAGTATTCGCACGCCTGGTTAGATTTTCGGAAATACTACGACGCCTACGGCTTCGACTGGTTCGAAAACTCCGTCAAGGCCGCGCGCGCCAATCATAGTTATTGCCGGGACCGGGGCGGCGACTTCCGAACGTTTTCCGCGGGGTTGTGGGGACTTTCCTCGTGCGACGGACCCAAAGGTTACCGCGGCTACGGCGCGCCGCCGTTCGCGTCAAACGGCAACGAGGTCAAAGAAAGAACCGACGGCACCGTCGCCGTTTACGCCGCGCTGGCCTCGCTACCCTTTTGCCCGGATTTGGTGAAAGAAACCGTTAAAGTATTCATGAAATACCCGGAACTCTCGGGGCCCTACGGTTTTTATGACAGCATAAACCTCGATTTGGATTGGCATTCCCGCGATTATTTAAGCATCGATAAAGGCATTAGTTTGCTGATGATCGACAATTATTACCGGCAAACTAATTGGCGTTATTATATGAAACACCGGTTAATAAAAACCGGCGTGGAAAAACTAGGATTTATTAGAAAAGAGGAATCAGATGTCGACGATTAAGGATATTGCGAAGCGGGCCGGCGTTTCGATCGCGACGGTGTCGTACGCGCTTAACAATGACCCCCGTATTTCGGAGGAAACCGCCGCCCGGGTTCGCCGCGTCGCCGAGGAGATGAATTATCTCGCCAGCGGCATTGCCAAGAGTTTGAAAAAGAAAAAAACGAATAATATATTGATCTTTATCCCGGAGTTCGGGGGGCCGATCTATCAGGAGATTCTCGAGGAAATCCACCAGGCTCTGAAAGCATTGGATTACCGGATGATCGTATGTAACGGCGATTTGGCGACGGAGATGCTTTCCGAACGCCAGGCCGACGGGGCGATCGTCTTGGATATCGCCGTCGCGCCCGATATGCTCGAAAAGGTGGCGCGGACGGGTTTCCCGATTGTCGATACCCGGAAAGTCTTTGAAAAGGACTCGCGGATTATCGTCAAGGTCATGGACGGTTTTACCCCGGTATACGAGATAATCAAGATCGCCCTCGCGGAGGGGTATCGCCGGATCGGGTATATGCACGGGAGCGCCGATTCCCCTGACAACACCAAGCGTTATAACGGTTTTCTAAGCGCTTTGGCGGACGCGGGACTTGAGCCGTTTTGCGAGCTTAAGGGCGAGTTCCGGGAAGATGCGGGGTATGAGGCGATTAAACGTCATCTGGAGGCCGATAAGCCGCTTCCGGAGGTTTTATTCTGCGCGAACGACGAGATGGCGATCGGCGTCATCAATTATTTCAACGAGACGGACCGGTCTTTGCCGGACGATATGAAGATCATCGGCTTCGACAACATCCAACTCGGGCGTTATGTCAAGCCGGCGCTCACGACGATCGATATTAACCGCGCCGAATGGTCGCGGATGCTCGCGGAGACAATCGTCGGCGTAATCGAGGACCGTCCCGGGGCCGCGTCCAAATATCGGCCGAAATATCAAATAATCAGGAGAGAATCTTTTTAAAGGCAAATCAATCCAAAACAAGGAGTGATCATGAAAAAGACGTTTTATTTCCTAATGTTTTTGCTTCTATCTTTTGCTTTCTTTGGCTGTAACGGCAAGGACGACCGGATCGTAATCCGCTACGCCAATTGGAATCTGGGCACGCCGGAATCGCTCGATACCAATATGGAAAGACTGATGATTAATGAATTCATGAAAAAATACCCGGAAATTAAAATCGAAATCATCGAGCGCCCGAAAATTCCCGGCACCAACGACGACATGGAATGGATTAATTTTCTGACGAGCCGCGCCTCGATTGAGGCGCTGCCCGACGTGTTCATGGCCGACAATATCCCTTACTACGTTATCAACGATTGGGTTTATAACTTGACCGATATCGCTGGCGCGGACGAGGAATTCCTCAACATCAGCGCCGATATTCGTTCCGCGATAACCTATGACGGGAAAATCATGGCCGTCCCCTGCGCCGTGTTTTACGCCGGCTATATCGTTAACAAAACGCTCTACGAAGACCGTTATCAAAATAGCCCGACCGTCGAGTCCACTTTTGACGAGCTGATTCAACTCACGAAAGCGGCGGCCGATCACGCCAGCACCAATAATACCGGCGTCGTCGGGTTGGACGGAATCGAGCATATCCTGCACTGGTACCCGGCGCAGCTTAACGACGATTACGGATGGTTCACGCTTACGGACGAGGGATTTAATCTCGATTCCGAGGAATTCCGGACAACGATCGAGGTCTACCGCGGGTTACAGACCGACTCGACTTTCGTCTACGACGCCTTGATATGGGAGTCCCAACAGACGGGCTCAAACATCGACCTTAACGTTATTTTCCCGGAAGGCGATCCTTTCAACAACGGGAACGTCTTATGCAAGTGGTTTTATTCCTGGGATTTCGGCTGGATCCAGACAAGAATCAATAACGGCGAGTATACCTGGGAGATGGATTTCATCGGCACCCCGGTCGTTAACGGAAACAAGCGGGTCCCGATCGTCGCCGACTTCTTCGTCGTGGCTTCGAACACCAAACATCCCGAGGAGGCGTATCTCTTCGCGAAATGGATGGGCTTCGGGAAAGACGGATACAACAAACGCCTTGAACTGAGCAATACCGTCGACGGCATTAACCAGGTCAATTTTCCGCCGATCCAGGCCGACGAGGAACTGCTTGACGACTATTTTTCTCTGTACCCGGAGTTTACCGGCTTAAGGACGATTATCGAGGCCGGCAAAGTCATCGTCGAGCCGCCGAAATACTTGCCGGGTTATGACGACGCCCGTTATCGGGGCACGTATGACGCCGAGCACTCGATGTATCAAATTATCGAAAAACTCCGCTTCGGCGAGGTGCAGATTGCCGATATCGCCGAGCAGCTGAACGCGCGCGCCAACGCGCTCTACCAGCAAGTGAAATCCCAATTCGATGATGCGATAGCGCAAAGATAAAAGGAGGGGGAATCCTTCGGGATTTCCCCTTTCCCAAAACGAGGAGGAGCGATGAAACTTAAGTTTCCAAAGAAAATATTACTATCGCTATTGGCGGTCATTATTTTTGCGTTCCTGGTTTTTATATTGTTTCCGCGAAGCGAAACGGCGGTTCCGGCGCTTGTCCGCTACGAGGCGGCCGCCATGCCCGGGTCTTTCGCCGAATACCGCGCTTCGCGCGACGCGGGCGAGGCTTCGGGCGAAAGCCATGCGGTCGCCGCCGGCGATTTTATTCTCGCCGCGGGGGAAAGCCTTGAGGGCGATTATTATTACTGGCGAAACGACGTCGCGATCGAGTTTGACGTCGATGTCGCGAGCGCTGGTTGGTACGTCGTTTATTTCACATACCAGCCGCGCGGGGAGTCTTATCTTCCCTCCGAGCTCGCTCTTTTCCTGAACGGGGAGATTCCTTACGCGGAAGCCGGGAGCATCAGCCTAGATAATTTATGGCAAGACGAGGCGGGCGAGGTCGCCGTCGACCGCTACGGCAATGACGTCGCTTTCCGGCAAGAGCCGTTTTACAAATGGATTACCGTCCCGCTCGTCGATTCCGGGCGGATGTATCTGTCCGGGTTGAAGTTTTATCTCGAGGCGGGGGCGAACCGTTTTAAGGCGGAAAAAAGAAGCGGCGAGTTTTATTTAAAAGAGATAACCGTGGCGTCGGAATCCGAAGCTCCCGCGTACGCGGATTATCTTAATACGCGCGTCGCCCCGGAAGGCGAGGGCGTTACGCGGGTCGAGGCGGAGAACACCGCGTACAAGAACTCCTCGGGAATAATTCGCGGCGCGACTCGCGATGTCGGCGTTCTGCCTTTTTCGGCGACGAAGCTGAAACTTAATATTCTGGGGGATAATTCCTTTCATACCCCGGGGGAGGCCGCGACCTGGATCGCAGACGTTCCCGCGCCGGGATATTACTGCCTCACATTTAAGGTCAGGCATGACCTGCAATACGCGACGTCCTATCGCGGCATCTTAATCAACGGCCGAACGCCTTTCCGCGAGGCGTACGCCATCCCGTTTTCTTACCGGCGCGGCTGGCAAAACGTTACTCTCGCCGACGCGGGCGGCGAGCCTTACCGCTTTTATCTCGAGCCGGGCGACGAGATTACGATGGTCGTGAACGGCGACCCCTTCACCGATATTTCCCTTGACCTCCGCCGCATCGCCACCGAAATCACCGAGCTAGGCCTTGACGTTACGAAGCTCACCCATAACAATGTCGACAAGGGAATCGACTGGGACATGATCGAGTATTTTCCCGACCTGCCGGAGAAACTCTCCGGATGGGTCCGCGGAATCGAGGGTATAAAAGACGCTTTGATTAAACTCTACGGATTTAAGCGCAAGGCTTATATTATCCAGGATCTTAACGTCGCGATCGATAAAATCAAGAAGATTGAAAAAGACATCGACGAGCTGCCGCGACGGCTATCCCTGCTATCGCAAGGGCCGGCGAGCGCCGCTCAGCTTCTCGCCAATCATGTCGACGGGGTGAGGGAACAGCCGCTCCTAATCGACGCCTTTTATATTCATGAAAAGAATGCTTCCTTGCCGCGCGCCAACGGGACCTTTTTCCGAAAAGCCTGGGTAAATATCCGCCGCTTTTTCCAAACTTTCTTTTACCGCCCCAATCGGGCGGGGCGCGACGAGGTCGTCGTATGGGTCAACCGTTCCCGACCGTATGTCGATTTAATCCAGAAATTCTCCGACGACGTTTTTACCCGCGAAACGGGAATCAAGGTCAAAGTCACGCATATCAATAACGACAGCAAACTAATTCTCGCCAATTCGGCGGGCCGCGGTCCCGACGTCGCCCTCGGCGTTTCGGCTTGGATTCCGCACGAATACGGGATGCGGGGGATGCTAGCCGATCTCACCGCTTTTCCCGATTTTCGCGCGGCGATAGAAGTCTTTCATCCCGAACAGCTCGTGCCGATGATCTACGACGAAAAACTCTTCGGTCTGCCGGAGACGGAAAATTTCTACGTGCTTTTATA
>DGED01000006.1:0-8904 GCA_002385755.1 Caryophanales bacterium UBA3935
TTGGAATGAACGTATATGGATGTTAATGGTGGAAAAGGCAATCGTTCAAAGAGATAAGAACATTAAGTTTATTTTCTATGGCAATCCAATTTAGAGTAAAAACAAATAATTTCTTGTTAATAGGGGTCAAAAATGCTATAATTCAAGCAATGAACTATAGCATTTTTAATTTTATAAAAAATCATTTCTTGTTAAATGTAATGGATTAGGAGGATTGGATGAATAATATAAGTTTTTATAGGAAATCATATGAATATTTAATTAGTAAGTTACACGATAAAAACTATACAGATATTAATGAGGTTAATAATTTATTAAATGGAGTGTATTCTACCGATACATTTTTTGATAGATTGCTTTCATCAGCACAAAATTATCAAGGAATGCCAAATTATATAGGTTATTGGAAACATAATAAAGATTTGATTAGAAATACTGTTTATTATCCAGATATCCAAACAGCATCAAACCAATTTCAAACGGCAAATGAACTTTATGAGGCCTTTATTAATGCAGGAATAGATATGAAAAACTCACAGAAAAGTTGGCTTAAATACTCAAATACTATTTTTAAAGGCATCAAATTTCTAAGTAAATTTAAATCACAAAAAGAATTTGAAGACGATGTTAAAAAATATGCAATCAATAACAAGCATGATTATAAAAAATATGTTATTGATAATTTAAGTGGTATTTTTGGTTTTGCTTTGGGCTGCGACTTTTTAAAGGAACAAGGCTTCCTTGATTATTCAAAACCGGATGTTCATATAAAAGCTGTTATTTCATTAAAACTAATTTTAGAATATAACTTTCCATATAAATCATTAAGCCTTTCTGACTATGATTATTTTGATGAAATTACTCAAATAGCAAAAGATAACAATAAAACACCATATCATATTGATAAACTTATATGGTTATGCTGTACTGGGAATATTCATTCACAGAACAAAGATTTTAAGTTTAAGAGAGAAGAATATTTAAACGCCATTTCAACATGGTAAAACTTAGTAACTTACTAAAAACCTTGAAAGGGGATATTGTTTGATAAATACATTTTTAATAACATTATTGATGCTAGTATAAATAACGGATAAGTTAAACATAGAGTGTTCATGTTAAAATAATACATGAAAAGGAAGTGAACTTATCAATGGCAAAGCATTATGATAAACAGTTTAAACTAGACGCAATCAAGTACCGACAAACACATCCAGAATTAAGTGTCGCAGCAGTGTGTCGAAACCTTAATATATCAGAACCGACTTATTATAAATGGTCATCTGAATATAAAAATGATGGTGATATTAATCACAGGGGTAGTGGTAATTTTTCAAATGATTTAGAAAAAGGAAATGCACGACTACGAAAAGAACTTCAAGCTAAAGAAGACGCGCTTAGAATCTTAAAAAAAGCCATCAGCATTCTGAACGAGGAACCGAAGTAATATACAAACTAGTTTTGGATGAGAGACACCAAATTTCGGTTTCCAGGGTGCTGAATATTTTAGGTGTTTCTACTTCTGGGTTTTACGATTACATCAAAAGAGAACCCAGTAAACAAGCGTTACGTAAAAAGGAAATTAAAACACAAATTCAAATCAAATATGATGAATCAAAACAAATCTATGGTGCACCTAAGATTACTGAGAAGTTAAAAGATACAGGCGTAAAGATAGCCGTTAAGACAGTATCTAATTACATGAGAGAATTAGATATTAGAGCGATATATCGCTCTAAATGGATAAAAACAACTTTTGATAGTGATTTCAGCACTAATCTAGAAAACTTAGTCAAACGAGAATTTGACACTGATAAACCAAATAGTCTGTGGGTCACAGACATTACATATATTTCGACTTATACAGGGTTTGTATACCTAACAAGTGTGATGGATTTATTCAGTCGTAAAATCATCGCTTGGGATCTATCAGATAGCTTATCTGTAGATTCAGTTGTTAGATGTATTAAACGTGCAAAAGAAAGACGGAATTTGGATAAACCACTGATTATTCATAGTGATCGTGGGACACAATATGTTTCAAAAGAGTATTTGAGTTTAATGGATTCTAACATGAGCCCAAGTTATTCAAAGAAAGCAGATCCGTGGGATAATGCATGTATAGAATCCTTTCACGCCATTATCAAACGTGAATGGTTAAAGAGATTTAAGATAAAAGATTTAGAGCATGCTCAACAGTTAGTGTTTGAATATATTGAAACATTTTACAATACTGTAAGGATACATGGCGCCTTAGGATATATTTTTCCTAACCAGTATGAAAAGCAATACGAAAACTCGAGGAATGCGAATTAACTAACAAAATTGAACATACTCTTAATTTAATATGTCCTTTTTATTGACTTAGTATCAGAAGACATGTTATAATAAATATAAATAAATATATAAAGGAGTTTTAATTATGGTTTTTGGTATATTAGCTTTAGGATTAAAAAATAAGACTTTAGGTATTATTGCAATTGTTTCAGGTGCGTGTTTTACAATACTTTGGTTAATAGTGGGACTATCTGGTGATTCATATACAATGATAGGATCATTGATGCTTATAGCAGTCACAGGTATACCTGACCTAACTATGGGTATAATTCAAGTCGGTAAAAGCAAAAAAGAAGAGGAATTATTAAGCACTAAACAATTAAATTCCAATGATAGCCAATTATCACTTGCAGCGAGAATTAATGAAATTCAAGTATTAAAAGAAAAAGGTGCATTAAACGAGGAAGAATTTCAAGAAGCAAAGAAAATAATCTTGGAACAATACAAGAAATAACTATTTCTACATATTAGTAATCATGTATGTAGTTTTCATTTAAAACGCAATTTAGAAAAAAACATAAAAAACAGTTGCATAGCGTGTGAAAAATTAGGAAAAATATCAGATATATATAGGAACAGAATATATCGCGGGAAACAGTTTTTATTTAATTGGATCATTTGCTGTGATAGACCTAAAATACAACGAAGTACAAAACATGGATGATATCATAAATATATTAGTTGATTTTTGTGATAATGAAATATGGAACTTTACTAATTTTGATATATTAGCTAATCCTCTTATGAATTATTTAGTGAATACATGGAGTATTGTGAACAATCGTTTTCAATAGTTTTACTGGATATTTATATAAAACTTCTTAATTAAGCCATAAATTAAGGGTGCGTAAATTTTGATAGGGGGCGTAATTGTATCAATATAGTTCTACAAACCCAAATAAGATGAATAGGTTTGATACAATATGTGTCAAGCCTTTTTTTATTTGCTGCAAATCAATAATGAGACTAAAATAACTCAAAAATTACCCTTGAAGTGTTGAAGTGGCTAATAAATGTTTGAAATGATAAAGAAGTAAAAAGTAAAACATATGTCATAGTGCAAGACAATACGGGATTTATTGGAATCAAAGTATCTATTATGATATAATTTATATAACTTTATAACATAAATAAGTCGAATAATAAGCTCTAATAAAGATATTATGATTATTACAACAATATACCAAAAGCTGGTATTTTAGTGTGGTTGATATAGTTGCGTTATTTAAAGGATAGCGATAATCAAAGAAATTATTGGAAAGTTTTAAAATATAGATTAGCAAAAGAAGGGGGATTTAAAAAACATGAAAATAAAGAGATTTACAAGATTAGTTATGATTATGTTGAGTAGCTTTGTTTTAGTATCTTGTAACATGAATTATGAGGATATTATTAGGATAAACGGCGAAGTAAATAGTATATTAGAAGTTGGAGAAAACTACATAGATGAAGGAGTTACACATCCTGAAAAATATGTTTTAGTATCTAGTGGGGAAGTTAATTCAAATAAGCTTGGAACATACGAAATCAAGTATTCTGTCTTTACAGATAGAGGAGAACTTGTTAAGGAGTTATTTAGATTTATCAAAGTTGTTGATACACAAAAGCCTGTTTATACCGAAAAAAATCAAACTACATTTTTTGTTGGGTTTAAGTATTCAATAAATGATTTTTTAGAGAATTACAGTGATAATTATGACAGCAAAAACAGTTTAATAGTTACAACTAATAGTGATTTTATATTTAGTGAAGCGGGGAAGCAAGAAATTGAGATTAAAATAGGTGATACATCAGGAAATGAAACTATCTATAATAATATCATTGATGTAATTTTAGACTTCGAAAAACTTATAGATCATGTTTATAACAATCAAACTTATAAAATTAACAAGGGTGAAACGGGAATAGGGTCATCTTATGTTAGAGTCACAATTGATTCAAACACAAGTTTCACTTATTATGATACTGGTTCATTACATTTCTTAAAGAGTTTTACTTCTAAATTAGGCACTAGAGCATCAATTCAAATATCAGCGACATATGGAAAGTTTGATGAAGCAAGTTTGAATTACCATGTCAGCGGAACAGGAAGTCAATATTCTGTTGGCTTTATTACGTTTAGTGCTGTTGAAAATTATGATTCTTTGAACTTTAGTAGTTTTAGAAGTAGTATCAATAATTTAAATCTAAATGAAAAAGACATGATAGATGAAATGAATCCAAGAGTATTAGATGTTCTTATAGAATTTAAAGATTATGTTGAACAAACATTAGGTGTTACGTTCAAGTAATATTTATTGTATATATTATTCTGTGATTGAATAATAACCACTTTCATATTAACATTGACAAAAAAACCTTTAAATACTATAATTTGATTATAGACAAAAATAGATGGTTTTTAGAAGGCAGTGAAAATTATGAAAAATAAAGTGATCTTATATGACATTAAAAAAGATAATGGTGATTCATTTGCTTTGCGAGCATTTATTTTTCCTGATGGAAGGTTGTCATTTGAAGGACAAGATTTTTGCGAAACAGCTTTGAAGTGGTATGGTGATGAAGAGTATGAATATTTCTATATTTTTGATATTGAAAACACGAATAAATTAAAAGTAGTATTAAAATCTGACGACTTGCTTGAATCTTTAGTCAATTTTTTTAATGGCGAGATGAGAGATGAGGAATTTAGAAAATTATGTGAAAATAATGATATTAAGTATGATATTCATGTGATGTAGATTAATAGTTATCATTTATTGTAAAGGGGTATGTATGAAACAGATGATAAGACATCTGGTTTATTATTATCATCGGTAATTTATGGCCCGTCATATATATCTTTTGATTATGCACTTTCTTATCATGGCTTAATTCCTGAGAAAGTTTTTTTATATACCAATGCAACCTTTAATAAGAGAAGAAGTAAAATGTTTGAAACAAAGTTTGGCAATTACTCTTATAGAGATGTACCAAAAGCGGTATATCCATATGAAATTGAAAGTATATTATATGATAATTATGTAGTATTTATGGCAAAACCAGAAAAAGCACTTTTAGATAAATTATATACAATAAGTCCGGTTTCAAATAAAAAGGAATTAAAAAAACTTCTTTTTGAAAGTTTAAGAATTGATGAAGATAGGTTTGCTAGTCTAAATAAAGAACTGATGATTAAATTAATACCTAAATATAAAAGTACTAATTTAAACATACTTAAAAGGCTGATTGAAAAGGAGATTAGTAAGAAATGATTATAAAGCAGATGTTATTCCCTTTATAAAAGATGTATCCGTTCTTAATATTTGGTCTAGTAATTTTTTTAAGGATATAACTTTAAATATAAAAACAATTTAACAAACCTTTCAATTTAGAAATTTTTAATTTATCCAAGTAGGAGTTGTAAACATTCAATAAAAGTAGTGGTTTATTAAGTAAGGGTGCACCTATTGTATTAAAATAGGTAAAAAAACACATTTTTATTTAGGCAAAATTTAATTGCTTTTATCGCGTGATTTTGATATAATATATATGGTTTTTTGTGTGCCCATAGCTCAACTGGATAGAGCGTCTGACTACGGATCAGAAGGCTGGGGGTTCAAGTCCTCTTGGGCACGCCATTTTTTAAGGGAAATCAAAGCAAGAGTAATACTTTTGCTTTTTTCTTTTTTGTATTTGCATAAAAGTTGTGTTATAATAATCGTGTTAAGAGGTGAAATGATGAGAATAGCCCTAATCGCTCATGACAAGAAGAAAAAAGACATCATTGAATTCGCGCTTAAGTATCACGATTTTTTGAAGCAGCATACTTTGTACGCCACGGGAACCACCGGACGTATGATTGAGGAACAAACCGGCTTGAATATTCATCGTTTTAAATCGGGACCGCTGGGGGGCGATCAGGAAATAGGGGCTAAAGTAGCAAAAGAAGAAATCGATATGGTGATCTTTTTTCGGGATCCGTTGACCGCTCAACCGCACGAACCCGATATTAGCGCCTTGTTGCGATTGTGCGACGTTTACGAGATTCCTTTGGCAACCAATAAAAATACCGCTGCCCTGTTGATAATCGGCAGTTGCAAATAGGAGACTAATCATGAGCCTAATAATTAAATTCATCGTCGAAAATAAATTCACCCTGCTAATCCCGTTTTTGTTTGCCACGGTCTTGCTGATATTGGATACGTATTCTAACAGGAATAAGTTTTCGATTGTTGGATTATTATTGTTTTTTGTCGGAGTGGGCGGCTTCATCGTCATTATTATTAAAGACATACAAGTTTTCAAAATTGATTTGGTTCTTGTCGTCGCCGGGGTAACGGTCTTAGCCTTTTTTTATAACAGCGCGGCATACGCGCGGGCATCCTACCGTTACAATAAAATATCCAATTTGATTCTGGCGTTGCCTTCCAATGTTGAAAGCCAGGTATACATGTATCTTGACGACCGGTCAAGGCTATTGATTTATACCGAGCAATTCTACGCGCTATTCGCCAATTTTAATATTGAAAAAAAGAATTGGCATAAGTATCTCGGACACGCGATTATCGAAAACGAAAATTACAATTACAAACAGTTTATAAATTTTCTTCGCTCCGCCGAGGAAAGGAATTATAAAATACAGTTTGTTTTCAATAACGACTATATCGTCCCAGCGCAGTTGTACAAAAGAAAAGTGACCGCTAACGGAAAGCTTTTGGGATACGTATTAATAAATCAAACGCTGACACTGTCGGAAATTTATAAAGAGAACGTAAATAACGAGTATCGGAAAAGACAGCATATTTATTTTGATTTGTTGGGGGAACCCATCATCTATTATGATTTCAATAAAAACCGGTATATATTGAATTCGTTGATGTGCCGACTTTTGGGAATCGAAGAAAACGAGATCGGCGCGCAAGTTTTTGAACAATTAATACCCGAAGATGATCGGAAAGTAATTGAAAACCGACAAATCCAACCCGATCGCGTCTCCAGGAGCTTATATCGCGTTAAGACGATAAACGGTCTCGAATGGTTCGAGGAAAGTTCTATTGAGTTCGAGGGCAGAAATTATATTGTCCTATATCGCACCGATTTTTCCACTGTGAAATTAGATTATCATAATTACGTTAATCTTATCGATGATTTGAAAAACCTGAAAAATTTTGATTTTATCCTTGTTATAATCGCCGTTAAAGATATCCCGGAAATTACGGAAAAGGCGGGAAAAGACGGTTGCGATATCGTTGTTTCCAAGTACTTCAGGAAATTGGCCTCCTACTACGGCGAGACGCGGAAAATATACAAGGTTGGACAAATCGAGTTTGCTTTGGTGATTGAGAACAGCGATAAGATGGACCTTATAGTTCGCGACCTAGAGAACGGAAGCAGCGGTTATCTCGGGGACGAAATTAATCTTAACGAAATGAAGTTTGTTTTAAGAAACTCCGTCGGGATTGTAAAATCCCAGACGGTCGTCGTCCAAACGGCCGAAAGCGTCGTAAAAGCGGGTTTTGACGCTCTTAATCTCGCGACCGACGAAAAATATACGAAACGTCACGCCGTTTATCAACCGCAAAAAAACATTGACGATCCAAGCCGTTTCGACATTGATTTGAGCGATGACTTTTTGGATAAATTACTTAAGGATTAAGCGGAGCGCGTATGTTTGACGTTATTTTGCTGATGGCGGGCTCCGGCAGCAGGACGGGACTTTCTTATAATAAAGTCCTCTACCCGGTAAAAAACAAACCGCTATTTCGTTACTCTTTGGATCAATTTCTCGCTCTTCCCCAATGCCGGAAGGTAATTTTGGTCGCAGGCGAGCGCGATTTTTCGGCGGTTGAGGAAGCGACAAGCGACTTGGATGGAGACAGAATAAAAATCGCGATCGGCGGTTCCCGCAGGCGCGAAAGCGTGTATAACGGCTTGGTTTTGACCGAGAGCGACTTGGTGTTGACTCACGACGCCGCGCGGCCGCTTATAAAAAAAGAAGACATTATTAAGGTTTATGAAGCGGCCAATGACGGAGGGTTCGCGGTGCTGGCCGTTAAAGCGACCGACACGATATATCGCGTCCGCGGCGACGAGATGAAGATTTTGGATCGCGGCGAATTATGGCATATGCAAACCCCGCAGGCCGTCGCGCGTTCCGCCCTGCTCGCGGCGTACGAATCCGATTCCCCCGATTTGGAGCGGACAACCGACGAGGTTGGTCTGATAATAAAAAAATTCGACATTAAGCCGATAATTGTCGAGGGGAGTCATGATAACATTAAAGTAACGTATGAGCGCGATTTAAGATTCGTTGAATACATGATCGAGCGAGGTTATTATGGACTATAGAATCGGCTACTCGCGGGACGTTCATCGTCTCGTTCCGGGGAGGAAATTGTTTTTGGGCGGTATCGCGATTGATTTTCCGCTTGGCTTGGAAGGCCATTCCGACGCCGACTGTGTTTTGCACGCGGTCGCGGAAGCGATTATCGGCGCCCTTGGCCTGGGAGATTTGGGAACGCACTTTCCCGATGACGATCCCCGGTACGCGGATATTTTCTCGGGCTATTTTGTTGAGAGGGCGCG
>DGED01000006.1:9038-21102 GCA_002385755.1 Caryophanales bacterium UBA3935
CTCTCCCCTTATAAAAAACGAATGCGCGACAATATCGCCGCCCTGCTTCGGGTATCGCCGGAGGCGATCAATATCAAGGCGACCAGAAACGAGGGCCTCGACGCCGTCGGCAAGGGAGAAGCCATCGCCTGCGAGTGCGTCGCGCTGATAAAAAAGAAAACCCCGGTAAAAAAATACTTATAAAAAACGCGCTAAGCCGCGTTTTTTTTATAAGCGGTAATCGTCGACTTCCAGGTATTTTAACGGTTTTTCTTTTTGCGGGTTGGGAATAGATATTTCATAGAGAGTCTCGTTTACCAGTTTGTTGGTTGATTTCACTAAGGCCAGATCAGCAAGGCTTACCACCCCGGCAAGCTTGTTTTCCTCGTTGGTCACGACGAGCCTTCGAACCTGGTATTCGCCCATCATTTCGAGCGCCCTGACCGCGCTTTCGTTTCGGTTGATGTTGACGCAATGATTGGTCATAACCGTTTCGACGGGAGGGTCGTTAAATTTGTCCATGCTTAAAGCCCGGATTACGATGTCCCTGTCAGTCACCACTCCCAGCACGTCGCGGCTGTCGTTTATAATCACCACCATGCCGATATCGAAATTGGCCATTAGTTTCGCTATCTTGGATATCGGGTCGCTTTTTTTCGCGGTAATTACTTTTTTAGTCATCAATTCTTTGATTTTCATATTTTCACCTCGAAAGTTATTATAATAAAAAAGAAAAAAAATATACATTTATCCTATATTTACAACTATATATTAAACGGGGGATTTAGATGAAATTGGGGAAATACAAGATATTATTTAAAACCGCGCTTTTTATCGGTTTGTTTTTATTTTGCGTTAGTTTTATCAGCGGTTATTTTTCCGAACGGGTCAAAACGTATGTCAAACAGCAGGCGACGCTGGCGGCGACAAATCTTTTGTCTGAAGCGATAAAAAGCGAAGTTTTGCCTAACATTGATCTTGATAATCTAATAAAATTCATTACGAACGAGAATAATAAAGTGGAAAGCGTCTTTGTTAACACGTACCAGATTAATCAAATCGCCGCGCAAATATCGGGGAAATTATCCGAACTGCTGCGCGACTTTGACAGCCGCGAGCTTGAAAATTTGAGATTGCCGTTGGGGATAATTTTATCGGATACTTTATTCGGGTCTTTGGGTCCGGCGATTAACATTAGGTTGCTCCCCGCGGGCAGCGCCGTTGTCGATATTGTCAGCAAATGCGAAAACCACGGAATCAATAATACCTTGTTGACAATCGAGGTCAACGCCAGCGTTCTTTTCGCCGTTATAATCCCGTTGCAGAAGAACGAGGTTAGAGTCGATATGCATATCCCGCTAATCGTGCATATCGTTCAGGGAGAAGTCCCGAGATATTATTATAACAACAAAGACAGCGAATTTATCCCGCATCCGATAATGGAATAGCATTTTGCTTTTAAAAACAAGATATTTGTAGTATAATAATAACAAATAAAAGAAAGGTGATTGATATGCCGAAACAAAAAAACAGTGGTAACGAAACAGAAATAAAGGTGAAAACCTTGATTAATAAAATCAGGCCTTATTTGCAGCGCGACGGCGGCGATGTCGAATATGTCAGGATGGAAAACGGCATCGTTTACGTCAAGTTGCACGGCGCGTGCGTCGGCTGCGCCAGCGCCGATTTTACGCTCAAGGAAGGAATAGAAGCGATTTTGCTCGAGGAAGTTCCCGGCGTTATCGGCGTGGAAAAAATCGATTAATATTCAAAACAATAAACTTGATTTTTATAGTCAAGTTTTTTCTATTTATAAGTCCATGCCCCGCCCCGCAATGCCGATTTTTAACTTAACAATCAACGTCTTTTATGTTATAATAAAATTAAGAAATTGGTAACGAGGTGGGTCATGATTAAGAAAGGAGAAATCGTCTACGGGCGCGTCACCAACATCCTTGGATACGGGGCGTTTGTAAAAGTGGGCGAATATGACGGCTTAATACATATATCCGAATTTTCGGATAATTATGTGCGCCGGATTAAAGATTATGTCGTCGTCGGCCAAAACGTGAAACTAAAAGTCTTGGACGTTGACGAGAAAAACAAGAAATTAAAGTTAAGTTATAAATTAATCCATCGCCGTCGCGGCGTGAAAAGTGAAATTCCTAAATTTATTATCGGTTTTAAATCGTTGGAAAAGCAAATACCGGTATTTATTAACGAACAATTAAAAAGGTTAAAGTTGAAGGAACCGAAAATTAAATAAAAACGGAGCATAATATGATTGGTCTTGATTATCGACACGTTTTGCCTTTTGTCAGCGAGGCGGAAATACACAATATCGCCGGCCGCGCGGAAGAGGCCGCGAGAAAACTCACGGCTAAGACGGGGCCGGGAAACGAATTTTTGGGTTGGCTTGATTATCCTTTGACGATCAAAGAAAAGGAAATCGATGAAATTATAGAAGCCGGGAAAGAAATCGTCAACAGCGCCAAGGTTTTGGTGGTTATCGGCATCGGCGGTTCGTATTTAGGGGCGCAAGCCGTGATGGATATGATGAGCGATTATTTCCCAGCGGACAAGCGAACGCAAATCATTTTTGCCGGGAACACTTTATCCAGTTCCTACACGGCGCGGTTGCTTGAATACTTGGAAAATAAGGACTTTTCCCTGAACGTCATATCCAAATCGGGAACAACTACGGAACCGGCTATTGCTTTTCGCCTGTTCCGGCAGTTATTGCGGAAAAAGTACGGCAAAGAATATTATAAAAGAGTTTATTGCGCGACGACAATCGGCAAGGGGGCCTTATATAACATGGCTCGTAAAAACGGATATCGACTTTTTTCGATACCGGAAAATATCGGCGGTCGTTATTCCGTTTTTACGCCCGTTGGGTTATTGCCTCTTGCCGTTTCCGGAATCGACATTAAGGAGTTAATCGCCGGAGCGCGGGAAGCAGCCATCAGGCACAAGTCCGCGCCGTATCCCGAAAACGAGGCCCTGATTTACGCGGCCTTAAGAAACCTTTTGTATAATAAGGGAAAACTAATCGAGTTGCTTGTTTTTTACGAGCCGAAAATGCGCTTTTTCGGCGAATGGTACAAGCAATTATTCGGCGAGTCGGAAGGAAAAGAAAACAAGGGGATTTTTCCCGCTTCGGCGTTATACACGACCGACCTGCATTCCTTGGGACAATACGTGCAGGAAGGAAAGCGACACCTCTTTGAAACTATCGTCGACGTCGCCAATCCCGATCTGGACATCGCGATTCCCGCCGAAGCCGAGGATTTTGACGAGTTGAATTATCTCGCCGGCAAAACATTGAGCGAGGTAAACAAAAAGGCGCTGAAAGGAACGGTATTGGCTCACGTCGCCGGCGAGATTCCAAATTTGCTGATTACAATCGAACGGTTAGACCCGTATCATATCGGCGCCCTGCTTTATTTTTTCATGTTCGCCTGCGGCGTTAGCGGTTATCTTCTCGGCATAAATCCATTCAACCAGGAAGGCGTGGAATCCTATAAAAGAAACATGTTCGCTCTTCTCGGCCGCAAAGGATACGAAGAGTTAAAGAAAAAGCTGGAGGAATTATGAGAAAAACCGTGTTCTTAACGCTCATCTTCCTATTGGCAACGCTATGCGGTTGTCGGAAATCCGCCCGTTTTGAGGACGATTACCCGCAAATGCGCGGAATCGATCACGTGTATGAAAAGGTCGGGTACGACGATGTCGTCGACGCCTTGACGGTTTCGCCCGGCGGCCATGTCATTTTTTTCGGGTTTGACACCCGCTACGCGGAATGCCCTTACTGCGTTGCCTGCGTCCCGCTTTTAAACGAAGTTGCGATTGAGCTTGGCGTTGATAAAATACTCTATATCGATATTTACACGATGCGTAAAGAACGGACGGCGGAGTACGTTTTGTTGTTGGGCTATTTGGACGGCGCCGTCGGCGATTTGCTTGAGCGAAACGGGCTGAAAGAAATTATCGTCCCCGACGTTTATGTTGTCAAGGACGGGGAGATTCTCGGTCACCACATCGCGACGATAAAGGACGACGAGGGTCGCTTTATCTATGATTTGAACGACGAGCAGAAAGAGGAAGTCAAAGCGATCTATCGCGATTTGCTTGCGCGGTTATAATATTTATTTTCGCGTCTTGTCATATTTTTTCATATTTCGCAATAAGTTGTAATTAGGTGAAAAAATGAACAGGACGGCAACGAATATTATAAATTTAGTTTTTATATTGATTTTATTCTTGACTTCAGCCGGGACGATAATCGCGAACAAAAGATTAACGGCGCCGGCTTTGATTTACCTAGATCCCGGCCACGGCGGGTCTGACGGCGGCGCCGTCGGCGCCGACGGGACAACGGAAAAAGACATTGTCTTGAATGTCTGCCTGTGTTTAAAGACATATTTGGAAAACGCCGGCTTTCAGGTCAAAATGACCCGGGCGGGCGACTATGATCTTGCTCCGGGGAGCAGTAAAAACCGTAAGCGCGACGATATTCACCGGCGGTGCCGAATGATTAACGCTTCCGACTGTTTATTGTATCTCTCTGTTCACGCCAACAAGTTTTCCGATAAAAGAATCCGCGGCGCCCAGGTTTTTTATAATAAAAACCAACCCGGCTCGAAAGTTTTATCGGAAGCGATTCAAGAAGCGATTGGCGGGATCCTGCAAAACACCCGCAGGTTCGCCAAGCCGATAAACGGGAAGTATTTAATCGAAAACGCCGAGAAAACTGGTTGTCTTGTCGAAATCGGTTTTTTATCAAACCCGGAGGAATTAAATTTACTGAAAGACGCCGTTTATCAGGATAGGATGGCTTACGCTATATTTACGGGAATATTGATGTTTTTAGAAAATAACGAGAATATGCAAGCTCGACCAGGGTGAAATTTTGTGCAAAAGACATTTACCATAGATTCGGAAAAAGAAATGATATCGTTGGGCGAGAAAATCGGACGAGCCGCTTTCCCCGATATGCTTATCGCTCTAAGCGGCGATCTGGGCGCCGGGAAAACGACCCTCGCCAAGGGAATCGGCGCCGGCTTGGGGGTTACGGACATTATTAACAGCCCGACATTCACGATTCTAAAAATCTATCAGGGGCGTTTGCCTTTATATCATTTTGACGTGTACCGTTTAGACGAGGCAAGCGGCGACGATTATTTGGAAGAGTATTTTTACGCCGGGGGCGTATCGGTCATCGAATGGGCCGATAATATCGATTATTTACTCCCGGATGATTTTTTGCGAATTGATATCGCGATTACCGGCGTTACCTCACGGCAAGTCACGATAGTCGCCGGTTCCTCGCTATATAAGAATTTTGTTGAAAGAGCGCTGTCATGAAAACAATAGTTATCGATACCGCTTCATCATATTTATATTTGGCGTTTTTATCGGCGGACAAGATTATTCACGAGGAGTTTTTTCTCGGGAAAGGCCGCCACTCGGAAAATTTTTTGGAGACTTTGAAAGCGGGGTTGCGGCGTCACGAGCTTAGCCTTTCTGATTTTGACCGCATTTATCTCGGGATCGGACCCGGATCGTATACCGGGTTGCGCGTCGGGGTTACCGTCGCCAAGGTGCTCGGTTGGGCTTTAAATATTCCCGTCTACACCGCGAGCAGCTTAAGTTTGCTTGCCAGCGGCTACTTTCATAAGGACGGGATTTATGCCGTAAGCATCATAGCAAAAAAGAATTATTACTTCGGTAAAGTCGCGCAAGTCAAAGAGGGTAAGGTTTTGACCCTTGTCGATGATTTTTGCGCCGACGCGCAGGCGTATATGCAAACGATTAAGGAATACGATTGCTTTTTGGTGAACGAAGACAATTATTTGGTCGATCCGACTAAAATTGAATTTCGGCCCGTCGCGAATTTGCATGAGTTAAATCCGAATTATCTGCGGAGGAGCGTGTGAAATACGCGATCAGGCCGCTTGAGGAAGGCGATATCAACGATATCGTAAGCGGCGAGACAAGAATCTTCGGCTACTCGCTTGGGTATGACATGATTTATGCCGAACTGAAAATCAACCCCTACGCCCACTATTTTGTTTTGGAAATCGACGGCGGCTTCGGAGGATACATCGGCCTTTGGATATACGAGGAAAGCGCCGAGATAATCAATTTTTTTGTCGCGGAAGAATACCAAGGGTTGGGTTTCGGCAAACTCCTTATGGAATTTGTCATTGAATTGTGCGAGTCTGTTAATGTTAAAACAATCAGCCTGGAAGTTAGAAAAGACAATCAAAAAGCGATAAATTTATATTATAAGTTAGGATTTACCTACTCGCACGAAAGGAAAAAATACTATAATGATTCGACCGACGCGTTGGTCTTAATCAAACATTTGAGGTAATTATGTTAGTGCTCGGTATAGAAACAAGTTGCGATGAAACCGCTGCGGCGATCGTTAAAGACGGCCGGGAAGTGATTTCCGATGTCGTTTACACGCAAATAGCCGCGCATAAAGAATATGGCGGCGTCGTGCCGGAAATCGCCAGCCGGAATCATCTTATGAAAATAACATTGGTTATCGAGGAGGCTTTTTCCCGCGCGGGGATGAGACTTTCCGATATTAATTTAATCGCGGTGACTTCCCGACCGGGTTTGATCGGCTCGCTTTTGGTTGGGATTAACGCCGCCGGGGCTTTGGCGCTGGCGGGCGATAAAGCGCTTGTCGAGGTCAATCACATTCACGGCCATATTTATGCCAATTACATTGAAGAAGATTTTCGTTTTCCGACGCTTGCCCTCATTGTCTCCGGCGGCCATACCGAACTCGTTTTAATGCGCGATCATTTCGAATTTGAGCTTATCGGTCAGACGCTTGATGACGCCGTCGGCGAATGTTATGATAAAGTCGGACGGCTTATCGGGCTCGAGTATCCCGCGGGTCCCGAACTGGACAAACTCGCGCAGACGGGAAAGGCAACTTATGATTTGCCTTTGATTTATCTCGACAAAGACAAGTATGATTTTTCTTTTTCGGGATTGAAAACGGCTGTCCTGAATTTAGTTAACACGAAAAAAATGCGCGGCGAGGAAATATCGCGCGCCGATTTGGCCGCTTCTTTTCAGCACAGCGTCGTCCGCGTTTTAGTGGATAAAACCATTTCCGCGGCCCGTAAGTTTAACGTTAAACAAATTATCCTGGCCGGCGGCGTCGCCGCGAACCGGGGATTACGGACGGCGATGAAGGCGGAAGCGGATAAACTAGACGACGTCGCGCTAACGATGCCGTCCCTGCGTTATTGCACCGATAACGCCGTGATGATTGCGGCGGCGGGTTATTTCCAATATAAAACACTATCGAAATGAAAATACTAATTGATTTTAAGCGGCGATTGTAGTATAATTTTATTAGTATATTACTTCTTTACCGCAAGGATACCGGAGGAGACATGAAGAGTAAAAAGATACTTATTGCGTTATTGATGTTTTTCCTAATTATGCTTTCGGCATGTGGAAGCGATAATTCACCCAGAAACTTATGGAACGAATACATTAAAGCTATGAATTCCAGGGATTTGGAAGCCGTGGCTGAGGTATATTATCCGAAAGGAACGCCGAAGTACGAACAGTTCCTGGAAGAAAATGATCCCGAAACGTATTTTGATTTTGACTACGTGAAAACCGTGGATTTTTACACCGAATTATCGAACCCTGATTATTTCTGCGCCGATATTACGATTGAAATTGATGACGACTATAAACAATTTTATGTTTATTTTCAAAGGAACGTCGCCAAACAATGGACATTTATATCGGAGGTTAACATAACTACCGATGATCCGTCGTTAATGGGCAACAAAGCCGACAATAATTATTACAATAGCATTGTGAAAACATATGAAGACTATAAATATAAATACGTCTATAGCGGAACGCCGGGCTCGCCAAGAGCCGGAGATTATATTAGAATCGCTGAACCGCTGAAAAACAAAAAGGTCGTGGAGATTCCTTCGGAAATAGAAGGCGTGCCGGTTATAGCCATCGGCGATTACGCGTTTTATCACAGTCGGAAAATTTTGATGGCTTTTACGATCTCGACAAGCAAGATGGAAGAACTAATTATTCCGAACACGGTGGAAAGAATCGAGGATTTTGCTTTTTATCAGTCGAGAAAGTTAAAAACATTGGAATTGCCCGAAAGCTTGAAACACGTCGGTAATTATGCTTTCGCGAGTTGCACCAGTTTAGAGACATTAACAATCAATGTTGACGAGAGCTCGTTATATGGCGGCAGAATTTCCGTTATCGGAAAAGACAGCATGCAAATTGATGGCGACGCCAAGATTTATGTCGGCGACGAGCCGAATTATAAAGTCAACGGCGCCGAGGTTACGTGGTCCGTTGACAACGAAGCGATCGCGACCATAGATGAAACCGGCAAATTGACTGCTCTCGGTCCCGGGACGGTTAAAATTACCGCCACCAACAAAAAGGATAACACGTTGTATTCCCAGGCGATAATCTTGGTGCAGCCTGCGCCGGCTAAAGAGAGCGATAAGAATAACGATATCGAGCCTCTCGAAGTTACGTATTCTTACGAACCGATTATTATAAAAGGCGCGACTGATATCCTTTACAAAGGCGATTATGCCGCTTTAGGAGTCGACGGCTTCAGTAGCGGCGATATTATCTGGGAATCCAATAACGCCAATGTGCGAATTCATCAATATGACGGGAAAGTTCTCGTTCTCGATAAAAGCGACTTCGCGGTTACTATAACCGCCAGGAGCACGAGAAACTCGAATATTTATGGTACCGTCAGTTTCTTGGTTCGGGACGTCACGCCCAGATTGGTGTTTATGGAAAACGCTCTTGATCGCTTGAATGGTCTTAAAGAAATATACATGAACGTTATCAATCCTCATAGCGTTGAATTTAAGGGAAGCTTGAAATTGCGAAGCGACGTGAAGATATACGTTCCGGCGCAAAACTATGAAGCTTATTTGCATTTTTGGAGCGATATGAAGAACAATATTTATCCGATGGAGTAAGATAAAGCAATAAGATAACTGAAGTTTTACAATTTGGCGTAGTCGCGAAAACCGGCTATGCCTTTTTTCTATATTTAATCCCAACGAAAATTAGCAATCGAGCATTATTTTTTTAACAGATATCCTTTTCCGCGATAATCGCGCTTTTCCTTTTTACATAATAATTTTTAAATATAATTGTCAAAAGAGATTAAAAATGTTATAATTATTATATAATATAGGAAAAAAGCGGTTGGAGGTCGGTTTTGGCAATCTTCGAAAAATTCAATTTTGACATTGTTATCGCCATTGTCATAGCCGGATTTGTAGCGTTTGCCCTGTATTTCCGCTTTAAAAGACAACTCTCTCTAACGCTTTCTTTCCTACTGCCTTTTTTATTGATATATTTTTCATATGATTTTATCGCCGGAATCGCCGAAAAGACCGGATTCGGGAATTTTATCGCCAAGGTTCTGCCTTTTTCGGCCGAAAAAAAGTACCCGACGGCGATCGCGATTGCTGTTTTAACATATTTTTTGTTCGTGATCATTATCCGCTTGATTACGCTATTGTTTCGCGAACCCGTGGAAAAACAAATCACGAACAAAGATAAAATCCATCTGAAAATTATAAATGTCATCATGGGCTTGATAAACGGGTACGCGGCGATCGTCCTGTTGATGTTCGTCCTTAGCCCGGTGGTCGAGATTGACTACGAGAGGCCGGTCACGGCGATGGTCGCGAAAACGAGCCACCCCGTATTCGCGGTTTCGTTTTTGAATGAAATTAAAGCAAAGGAAAGAGAATACGCCGTCTACCGGGAAGCTTTTCGGCATTTAAGCGGCGAGCAGGCCGCTGCCGATTTATCGGCAATCAACCGGCGGCTTGATGAGGTCGAGGCGGAAAATCAATTTTTCGCCGCCGTCCTTTACCCCGAACTTAACGCTGACGCCCAGGCCTTAATCGATAGTCATTTGGAAAACGGCGATTTCATATCGGCTTTGTTAACGACCGTCGAAGAAAAGGAGATTTTGGATCGAGTTATTATCTTTCACGCCTCAACCGCCATCCTGCCGCAATTACAAGATTTCCGCGACCGGGCGGATAAAAGCATCGGGTATTGGCGACTCTATTGTTTTCTTCGCGGCGAAAACATTGACTTTGACGATTTTTTGGCTGTGACATCTTCGCTTGCGGCTAACGGGGACCGCTTAAGCCGCGATTTCCGTCATCTCAAGGAAAAAACCGCGTTTCGGAAACAAGCCGCGAATTTTCGCCATTTTCTTGAGAATTATCAAGCATACCGACAATTGCTTGATGATGAGCCGAATGACTTCGGCGAATATAGGGAAAGTTTTTCGGCGTTATATTCCGATTATGACGCATTATGCGCGTACGGGGAGAGGTTTTTGACCGCGTTTTCCGGCAACGGCGACCCGATAATCGAAGATATAAAAACGGCCTTTAAACGGTTGCTATTATGCCGGGAAAAAGCAAAAGCATATCCCGATGTGCCGGCGGACGTGAATATCGTGTTCGCCTCCGACGACGGGAAATGGTATTTAAAGAACCGGTGGGAAAAGGATAATATTTTCCGCTCTTATATAATCGATGCGATTACAAACCCGGATTCGTCGGGATACGCGCTTTATCACCGCTATATTTTTCACCGTTATTTTGATTTAGATAAAACCATTACCGCTAACGCTTTGTTGGGCGGGTTGGACACACTGGTTTTGAAAGGCCTTTTATCCGAGAAACAGGCGACGGATTATCTTAAACATCTGCTAGCCGACGCGAGGAGCGCGTTACGGGACGGGGCCGTGGAAAACCGATTATCTGAGGACTTCTATGAAGATTTACTTGCCAGCGATCACAAATTAATTAGTCCCGAAATAAAACAATATTTGCAGCAATAGACGCTAAAGGGGGAGTTCTCTTGGCAAAACCGGAGAAATTGGATATTTCCGTTTACGAACTTGATTCTTCGGGCAGGTACGTGAAAAGCCGGGAGAATGATCCGGTTATCGCTTTTCAGGACTCCGCCGTCGTCGCTACCGAACTTCCCGAGGAAAAAGCCCGGGCCTTGCGCGGAAATCCGTTTTTGTATAACGCGGAAAGGTCGGGGACGGAAGTTTACAGCATTGAAGATTTTCTTGTCACATATAAAAAAAGGGAATATCTGTTGGGCGACATTATCAGGAATGACCGGTTTCCCCTTAGGGTCAGGAAGAAAGTATTCAAGAAAACTTTTAGATCATGGCGCAGGGATTATGTTAAAAAGAAAAAGCAAGTTTTTCGGGAAAATTTCCGCACCGTCGAGGTCGTTAAAAGTATTGGAAATATTAAGCTCCCGTTTTACATCGAACTCGCGATTTGGGCGATGTTCGCGGCGATGATTTTTATCGCCGGGATTGATTCCCCATTATGGCAAAAAATTGCCCGCGGCCGGTTCGGCATGTTCCTGCGGGAGGCCCTTGACGCCATGTACGCGTCGGCGCCGTGGTTGGGAATCGTCGCCAACATCTCTATTTATCTGCTCATTGTTTTGATTATACATTCGTTGTTTTTCCGAATCATCATCAAAGATTATCGCAAGTATTATCGCGAAGCGAATGACTATTTAACCAGAAGCGAGACGCAAATTAATCGCGAGTATAAAAAGAAAAGAAAAAAAGCGTACAAATATTACATGCGCTACCTTAAGAAGAAAAGCACGCCTTATTATCCCCCTCTGGACATTAACGAGATTCAGGAGGGCGAGGTCAATATTGAGGTGTTTGATATTGTAAGCAAAGCGACGGTAAACAGATCTTATCGTTTGATGAAAGCGGAACCGGCTTTAAAAGTTATTAAATCAATATTATTGATTTTAAGCATTGTCGGTCTGGTTGTTGTTTACGGCTATAGTATCGTTTACGTGATTATTGCAGCGCTATAGAAGTTGCCAATTCAGAAATTTGTACTACGGGCGTTCTCGCGCCTGGGAAAGAGGACAAAATGGAAAATGCAAAATTAAATACCGGCGAAAATATCACTGAAAATACACAGCCCGCAGAACCGGAAAAGGCCGTCGAAAA
>DGED01000006.1:21254-21666 GCA_002385755.1 Caryophanales bacterium UBA3935
AGGCCGTCGAAAACGCAAAACCCGCGGAACCCGCTGAGGTTGCCGAAAAAAGCAATCCCGTAGAAGCGGAAAACGCTAGCGGAAACGAGGAAGACGACAAGGCGGCAGCCGGGAAAGCGCAAGCAAAAAAGCCGGCGGCTCCCACTCGGAGCCGTTCAGCCGCCGCTTTGACAACCCAAGAAAAGATTGAACAGATTAGGGCGACCGAACAGGCCAAGCTTGAGGCCTTGAAGGAAAGGGAGCGGGAAAAAACCAGATTAGCAATCGAAAAAGAACGCGAACGGTTGGAAAGGGAATTGCGCGCCGAGATACGACAGTTGGAGGCGCAATTGCAGTTGTCCCGTTCGGCGTTCGAAGAGGAATCTATCGCGGATGTTCCCGTTACGGAAGTAAAACCCGTAACCAAACCGAA
>DGED01000006.1:21812-25127 GCA_002385755.1 Caryophanales bacterium UBA3935
CCAAACCGAAGGCGACGAAAAAAGCCAAGGAAGTCGCCGCGGCGCCCGCCGAAGAAAAGAAGGAAGCGGAAGCGAAACCGAAGAAAACAAGAAAGGTCAAGACTGACAAACCGAAAGAACCGGCCAAGGATGTCAAAGCGCAAGAGCCGGTCGAGGTAGTCGAAGTTAAAGAACCCGTCATAGTTGCTAAAGATGAGCCCGCTGCCGAGGAAAAAGTAAAGGTTGTCGCCAAGGCGGAAGACAAAGAAATCGTTGCCGCGAAAGAGGATAAGCCGGTCGCGAAACCCGAACCCGACGAAACCCCGATAAGCAATTTGCAAAAGCTTAAAGAGCAAATCATGGCGCAGAAATTACTAGAAAAAGAGTTAATGGAAAAAGAAGCGAAAAAAGCGCAAGAACAGGATAAAACTATCAGCGAAAGAATTGCCAGTTTGGGGATGCTTACTGCGGAAGAAGGAGAACAGTTCATTTCCGTCGACGAATTTGAAGAACAAAGAAAAGTCATTGAGGGCCTGAAGGCGGAAAAGACGGAATTACAGGATAAAATAAATAATCTTCATGATAAACTTGATAAGCTGTTCAGATTGCAGTTAGACGGGATGAATCTGGTGGACGATGCCGAGGATTGCCGGCTGTCGTCATTGTTTGTAGAAAATTACGAAAAGCGGAAGCAGCAACTTGAGATTATGGAAAAAAAGATCACGGATTTAGAGAAAATAGTTTCCGATAACGCCCGTCAGATTGACGAAGCGGAACAAGCTTTCCTGCGGTTGCAGGAAACTCACCAGCTGCAGGCGCGCCGGCTCGCCGAACTATCCGAGCAAATTGATAACGTCGTCGGCAGACGGCCCGCTTTCGGTTATGCGGACGCGCCAATCGCGCCACGCGATTATTCCGCGGGATATCGTTCTTCCGAAATAGTATCGATCTATCGCGAGCTTGACGGCTTGCAAAGAGAAATTAACCGCCTGGCCACCTCCATGGAATACGGTCAGCGTTATGGCGGTTTTAAGGACAAGGAGCGCGAAATCGAGAGTTTGCGGTTGGAACTTGAAAAAAGAATGGGACAAGGACAATCGCAATACTGCCCGTATTACGCGTCGCCTCAGCATGCCGCGCCCGCAAACCCGGTCGGTAACGAACCCGCCGCAAACAAAGACGACAGGACGGCGGAGGAATTGATCGACGAGATCAATAAACTTAAAGAAGAAATAGCGGCGTTGAAGGAACAACAAAAGCAAAGTCACGAGGATTCCATCGCCATTATGAAAGAAGTGCAGAACGAACTGAGCCGGACCCGCGAAGAACAAAAAACTCTTACCGAACAAAAAGAGCGGGATATCGAATATTATAAGGAAAAGTTGGAAGAAAACGAAAAGGAAAAAGCGGTCCTGATTTCGGATAAAGAAAAGCATCTGCGGAAAATCGAATACTTGGAAAAAGAAATTACCGAGCGCGAGAAAACGATTAACGAAATGCGGGAACGCTTGAATAAACTGAGCGAGGACGATATTATCGACCCCGAATTCAAACGTAAAATCCGCGTCGTCCGCGAAATGGAAAAAGACATATTAAACCGCCTTTCGGAAGAAGAAAACTTATATCAAAAGAATCTTGACGATCTTGGCCAAAGAATAGCGGAAAAGAAAAAAATAATTGACGACATCCGCGCCAACCTCGAGCGTCTGGATCGTAATTATCAAAGCGGTTCCGATAAGTCTTCCATGGCTCGCGATCAATACGAACGGCAGAAAGGCAAGAGTTTGATCGAATTTCAATTGCAGCGCGAAAGTCTAAGCGATTTGGAAGATGATTATAAGCGCGCCGAAAAGAAATTCGAAGATTTTATCGAAGCGAAAAAAAGCGAGCTTAACAAGATTAAAGTTAAGGAAGCGGAAATCGTGGAGTATTATCTTAACCGACTGCGTAAGGAAATCTCCGAAAGCGAGGGATTCCGTTCTTTACGCGAGGCCTTGCAGGAACGCGAGGATCTCAAATTGCAATTGGAAGAACTCAAAGCCAACCCGACCACGGGGGAAGAATACTCCCAGCCGGATGACTTTGACGATGACGCGATCGGTAGCGAGTTAAAAGCGGAGAGGAAAGATCAAATAATCCAGCATATCGATAAATTGGAAGAAGAGATTCGTTCCGAAACGCTGACTTACAACCAGTATCATCAAAAAATGACCGATTTACGAATCGAATTGGAAAAGCGAGTCGAATACGAGAAGCAATTGCGCAGTAAAGAAGAAGACGTGGCGAATTTCTATTCGCACAAGCTATCTTTATATGAGTGTCAGAAGCAACTGCAGACGATTATCGATCAATTGGACGAAAAGAAGAGCAATTTGAAGCGGCTTAGCGAAGACCCGTTGCTTAGAACCGAGTATCTTCGCCAAAAAGCCGAAATCAGCGATTTGGAAGTCCATAAAAGCGATACCGAGGTGAAAATCGATTATTACAACAAAGCCATTGGCGAGTTGGAAGGCAAGCCGATAATCGACACCTATATGAAATTGGTTAATCAAATAAACCAAATCCGCGACGCCAGCAAGGAAATCCGGGAAAAGGCGGAAGAGGCAAAGCAATCGATTCAACAAAAATCCCAGCGTCTCGAGCAACTGAAAGAAAAACTTAGTCGTTATGAAAGTTCTTATTGATCCTTCGATTTCTCGGGTTTTGCCCGATTTCACCGTCATCGCCATGACGATGGATATAAAATTGGCCGATAGTTCGGTGATAAAGGATTTAGTCGCGCAATATGAAAAACAAATCAGGGAGGAATATTCATTGAGTGACATCTTGAATATTCCTCTTATTAAAGAGGGGCGCGACGGATATAAAAAGCTGGGAAAAGATCCGAGCCGGTATCGTTTGGCCTGCGAATCGCTGTTGAGAAGACTCGTGAAAGGAAGAGGGCTTTATTTAATCAATAATGTCGTGGACGCCGGCAATATTCTCTCAATCGAGGCGAAAAGATCGGTCGCCGTTCTCGACTATGATAAAATCGTCGGCGACGTTTTGATTCGTTTGGGTACGGAGGAAGACGAATTTGTCGGCATCGGCCGCGGCCCGCTTAACGTGAGCAATATCCCGGTTTATGTCGACGAGGTCGGGCCGTTCGGGTCGACGACTTCCGACACTCACCGGACAATGATCACGGAAGAGACGAAAAGAATATTACTGTTTATCATTTGTTTTTCTTCCTCATTTATTGAGAAACATAAATCTTTTGCTATATCCCTGTTTGAAAAATACGGGTATGCGCAAAATATTACCGATATTAAAGTTGAAAAATTATAAGGATTGATG
>DGED01000006.1:25349-34263 GCA_002385755.1 Caryophanales bacterium UBA3935
GTTACCAATTTTGAATTGGCGCGGCTTTTCGGCGGGAAAACCAACCTGCGGTTTGACGATACCAACCCGACCACGGAAGAAAGCGAGTTTGTCGAGGCGATTATCGAGGATATTAAATGGCTCGGCTATGAGCCGGACGGAATTTATTTCGGTTCCGATTATTTTGAAAAATCTTACCAATACGCTCTCCTGCTTATCAAAAAGGGGCTGGCTTATGTTGATGATTTAAGCGCGGAGGAAATCAGCGAATACCGGGGGACGCTTGGCCAGCCGGGCCGACCCTCGCCTTATCGAGACCGCGGCGTCGAGGAAAATTTAAGGCTTTTCGAGGAAATGCGCCAAGGGAAATACGAAGAGGGAGAAAAGGTCTTGCGGGCGAAGATCGATATGAGCCACCCCAATATGAATATGCGCGACCCTGTCCTGTACCGAATTATCAAAGCGCCGCACCATCGCCAGGGAACCAAATGGGTCATTTATCCGATGTATGATTTTGCCCACCCGCTCCAGGACGCGATTGAGGGCATAACCCATTCCTTGTGTAGCATCGAGTTTGAAAATCACCGAATTTTATACGATTGGGTCGTCGAAAACTGCGAAACCGAGCATAAACCCCAGCAAATCGAATTCGGGCGGCTCAACATTACCAACATGTCGTCGTTGATGAGCAAAAGATATTTGAAGCGCCTCGTTGAGGCCGGCGTCGTCGTCGGTTATGACGATCCGCGCCTCCCGACTTTGGTGGCGATGAAACGACGCGGTTACACGCCCGAGGCGATAAAGAAATTTATCCTGGCAACCGGTCTATCGCGCATAAATTCGACCGTCTCCATCGAGATGCTCGAACATTTCCTGCGCGAGGATTTGAAACTGAAAACGAAAAGAATAATGGCCGTCCAAAACCCTTTGAAGGTCGTGATTACCAATTATCCCGAGGGGAAAACCGAGTATTTAACTGTGCCGAATAATGTCGAGACGGAAGAATTGGGCGCTCGCGAAGTGCCCTTTTCCAAGCGCCTTTATATTAATCGCGACGATTTCTGTCTGACAAAGCCCAACAAGCATTATAAGCGCCTGGCCATCGGCCTGGAAGTCCGGCTTTTCCACGCTTATATTATTAAGGCGGAGAAGGCGATTCTTGACGAGGATGGGAACATTGTCGAGGTACATTGCGCTTACGATCCGGAAACAAAAAGCGGAAGCGCGCAGGCCGGAAGGAAAGTCAACGGGATTATTCATTTTGTCGAGGCGACGACGGCGTTGCCGGCGAAGTTTAATTTGTTCGAGCCGTTGGTAATTGACAATCCCGATGACAAACGCGATTTATTGGAAAGAATCAACCCCGATTCATGGATCGTGACGGAAGGTTTTGTGGAAAACTCGGGAATTGATTTTAATGTAGCGGAAAGGTTCCAGTTTATTCGCGACGGTTATTATGTCGTCGACAAGGAATCAAAGCCCGGGGCGTTGGTTTTTAATCAAATCGTACCGCTAAAGTCAAAATACAAGTAGAACGGAGTTTAGTATGTTAAGCAACTTGAACGAACAACAAAAAGCGGCGGTTATGGCTACCGAGGGGCCGGTAATGGTTTTTGCCGGCGCCGGTACCGGGAAAACCAGGACTCTCACTTATCGGGTTGCTTACATGGTTGACGTTGCCGGCATCAGGCCGGAGAATATATTGGCGATCACTTATACCAATAAAGCGACGAACGAAATGAAATCGCGTCTGGAGCGGCTGATCGGGATGAATTATTTCGCCGTCACGATTACGACGTTTCATTCTTTTTGCGCGCGAATTTTGCGCCGGGAGATTCCCGCGTTGGGCTATTCCCGGCATTTCTCGATTATTGACGAGGAAGAACAGTTGAAAATCATCAACGCGCTTGTAAAAGAACAAAAACTTGACAAATCCGAGTATCCCGGGAAAAAAGTTCAAAAGATCATTAATTATTGCAAATGTTTCGATCAAACGCCGGACGATTCCGTGATCGATAAATTGCTGGAGTCATACGAGGAGCATAATCGCAAATATAATTTGCTTGATTTCGAGGATTTGTTGTTGAAGGTGGATATGCTGTTTGATCTTCACCCGGAAGTTTTGGAAAAATACGCCCGGATATACCGGTATGTCTTGGTTGACGAGTTTCAAGACACGAATATCGTTCAGTACCGGATTATGAAGAGATTAACGGCCGAAAGCCGGAATTATTTCGTCGTCGGCGACGACGATCAATCGATATACAGTTTCCGCGGCGCCAATTACCGAAACATTAAAATCTTCAAACAGGATTTCCCCGAGCACAGGATATTTTACCTAACGCAAAATTATCGCTCCACCCAGGCGATTCTGGACGGATGTAACCGCCTGATTGCCAACAACAAGGACCGGGAAAAGAAAAGCCTGTTCTCCGAAACGCCCGGGAATGATGACGATGTCGTGATCTTTCCGACATACAGCGAGAAGATGGAAGCGTCTTATATCGTCGACCAGATATTTTCCAAAAGGTTGAAAGGAGAACCTTATTCTTCTTTTGCCGTCCTGGCGCGCAACAGCAGTCTTTTGCGCAACATCGAGCATCATATGCGTCACGCCGGAATTCCTTACCGTATGTACGGGGGGATATCTTATTTTCGGAGAAAAGAAATCAAAGATATTATCGCGTATTTTAAATTTGCGCTTGATTATAATGACGTATATAGTTTCCGCCGCGTCGTTAACACCCCGGGACGTTCGCTCGGCGACGTTACCGTAAATAAGATAATTGCGGCAAAAGAAAAATTCAACGTTGATTTACTGGCCGCCATCGACCGTTGCGCAGACATAATCCCCATGTCCCGTTATCGCCGGCTGCTTGAATTCAAAAGCATTATCACGGAGCTCTCGGAAATGATCGAGACGGTTAACTTGGTTGAACTTTTTGAAACGTTGCTTGAAAAAACCGGATACCGGCGTTACCTCGAGGAGGAAGTCGGGGAAGAGGAGAGGGTTGAAAACGTCGAGGAATTTAAGAGCGTCCTTTATCAATTCGAAGAGGATTACCCGCATTTGACGCAGCGCGAAAAACTTGAGCTGGCGTTTGACGAGGCTTTCCTTTCGGAGGATAATTCATTCAAAGCGTCGGAAGGCGACTACGCGGTTTTGTCGACAATTCATTCCGCTAAGGGTTTGGAATTTAAATATGTGTTCGTCATCGGCTTGGAGGAAAATGTCTTTCCGCTTACCTACCGATTATTAGGCGACGAGGAAATGGAGGAGGAAAGGCGGACCGCTTACGTTGCCTTTACTAGAGCGAAAAGAGGCCTGTATTTAATCAACGCGCAAAACCGTCTCCTTTATGGTCAGCGATACACCAACAAGCCGTCGCGGTTTATGCTTGAATTTCAAGGAATAGATTATGAAGAGTATCAAAACAATAATCTAAATATGTTCGCTTTTAACGGGGAGGATAAAGATGATATCCCGAAAAAAGCGACGCCCGATTACCGCGTCGGCGACAAAGTATTTCACAAAGTATTCGGTCCCGGCATTATTATCGCTTTGCAGGAAGACGCGGCGCAGATCTTCTTTGATAATTCCAAATCACTCACGAAGATCTTAATAGATCATCCAGCCCTGAGCAAAACGACTAAATAGATTAATAAAGCCTTTTTCGTCATGAAAAAGGCTTTTTTTTGTCAATATTGCTTCTTCGTTGACATCGACGGGATATTTCTTTATAATAAGAACATGAAAAAAAAGAGAAGAAAAAAGTGGACCAGATTCCGCCACAGGTTTGTATTTGCCGTTTTTCGCCCCTTTTTTTGGTTTTATATGCGCCTTAAGTATGGATTTCGTTATCAAAAATATCGCTTGCCGAAAGGCCCGGCGCTTATTTTGTTTAACCATCCGACGAACATGGATCCCATCATGACTTGCCTTTCAATTCCCGGTCCGATTTATTTTATCGCGACCGACGACATCTTTTCCATTCGCTTTTGGTCGCCCGTTATCCGTTATTTAGTGGCGCCAATCTCAAAAAGCAAAGCTGTCATTGACATCCAGACGATTCGAAACTGCATGCGGATCGTTAAAGAAGGCGGGCGGATCGGTCTTTCACCGGAGGGTAACCGCACTTATAACGGCGCCCTATGCCATATTAACCCGGCGGTCGTAAAAATGATCAGGCTACTGAAAATACCATTGGTATTTTATAATATTACGGGCGGTTACGGCGTTCACCCGCGGTTTTCGCCGCATCTGCGCAAGGGTCGAATCACGGGAAAGGTAAGAACGGTCATGACGCCGGAGGAATATCTGCCCCTTTCCGACGAAGAATTGTACCGAATCGTGGTTGAAAACCTCACTGTCGACGAGTTCGGTTCCGGACGGAAATACAAAAGCAAAAAACGGGCCGAAAAACTGGAAAGCGCGCTTTTCGTGTGCCCGGTTTGTCATGGCGTGTCAACGCTTTATTCGGAAAAACATCATTGTTATTGCCGGGAATGCGGCTTGGCGGTGGAATACACGGAAGAAGTGACATTGAGGTCTTCCCATCCCGACTTTCACTTTAACACCGTGCGCGAATGGGACATTTTTCAAAGAGAGTTCTTTTTGAAAAACAAACCGGCCTCGTTTTCCGATTCTCCCGTCGAATTGAGAAAGATTATTTTAAATAAGTTTAAAGAGCATTGCTTGGAAGGACGATTATCTATCGACGAGACGAGCCTTACGATTGAAAGCGACATGAAAAAAATAGTGTTTGCGCTAGAAAAAATAGTATCAGTCGCGCTTTTGGGGCAAAATAAAATTAACTTTTACCATGGGGATGATATATATCAATTAAGAGGAGATCATGCTTTTAACGCGCTAAAATACATATATTATTATCATGTCGCAAGAATGCAAAGACAAGGAGTAGAAGATGACTTTTTGGGAATTTGAAATTAGTTTTTACGAGAGTTTTATGTTGCTTGGAATCCTGATCGTCGTTTTTCTTTTGGCTAACGTCATCCGCAGGAAGGTCGGCTTTATCAGGAATTCGCTTTTGCCAACGGCGGTAATCGGCGGTATTCTTATGCTTGTTTTAAAAATCTTGCCCGTTTTCGACGGAATCCTCAACGACGCGGATAATAATCATTTTTTGGAGGCGATAACATATCACACGCTTGCCCTCGGCTTTATCGCGATCGCCTTGAAAACGATGGAAAAGCAAAAAAGCAAACACCGCCAACGGGAAATTATGGATGCCGGTTTGGTGACGGTCAATATGTATCTCATTCAAGGGTTGGTCGGGATTGCCTTAACGATTGCTTTTTCCGTTTTGTTTATGAAAGAACTATTGCCCGCGTCCGGACTGCTCTTGCCGATGGGGTTTGGTCAGGGAACCGGCCAGGCGCTTAATTTCGGCACAATGTTTGAGAATAATTATGGTTTCGCGGGCGGCGCTCATTTCGGGCTCTCGATCGCAGCTATCGGTTTTATTGTCGCCTGTCTAGTCGGCGTCCTGCATATCAACATTATGAAACGCCGCGGGAAAATAATAATCAAAAAAGAAAGTCCGGGTTTTGTCTATCACGAGCAAATCAGCTCCCCGAACGAGATTCCGCTCACGGAATCGGTCGATAAATTTTCGATTCAAATCGTCTTGATTTTGCTCGTTTATTTTATTACTTTTCTGTTTATGGACGGGCTTTTCCGTTTGACGGGCGCGAACATCGTCACCGACTTGATTTGGGGTTTTAATTTTATTCTTGGAACGATATTTGCTATCCTGATAAAACAATTATTTAAGTTTTTTAAGAAAATCAACGTTATGACTCATGATTACCCGAACAATTATTTGCTTAATAGGATTAGCGGTTCCTTGTTTGACTTTATGATTATCTCGGGCATAGCCGCAATTGAAATCGGCGTTTTAAAGTCATTGATCGCGCCGCTTGTGTTGATTTGCGTTATCGGGTCGATAGTAACTTATTTTTACGTGTTAAAAACGACGCGATATTTATTCCCCGACTACTCGGAAGAAGCTTTTCTTTCCCTCTTCGGGATGCTCACGGGAACGGCCAGCACCGGCATGATATTGCTGCGCGAAGTCGATAAAAACTTTGAGACGCCGGCTGCGGACAACTTGATATATCAGACTTTTTATGCCATCGCTTTTGGTTTCCCGATTATGCTTTTGATCGGTTACGCGCCGCAAGGGTTAAAACAATCGCTAATTACGCTTGGGATTCTCGCGGTCATGGCGGTTGGTTTTAACATAGCGCTTTTCCGGAGAAAAATATTCCGGAAGAAGGTCCGAAAAGAATAACGAAAACAGTTAAATTAACAAAAAATAAAAAAAGTATATAGAACGGCGCCTTCGTTGTATATACTTTTTATTATTGTCATAAAATCTCTAATTCAATTTAAATTTTCTTGGGTCTTGTGATATAATATAATATAGAATTTTTTTATAAGGAATGGCATATGAACCCGCAAGATAGAATTCGCGAATTGGTTGAGTTATTGAACCGCTATAGTTATGAATACTACGTGAACGATAACCCCAGCGTTTCCGACGCCGAGTATGACCGCTTGTTGCGGGAACTCGAGCAATTGGAAGCGCTGTACCCCGAGCACGCGTTGGAAAACTCGCCGACGCGGCGCGTCGGAGCCTTGGGCGCCACAAAACTGCAGAAGGTTTCGTTCGACGAGCCGATGCTTTCGCTTGCCAACGCTTTTTCTTACGAAGAACTCAAGGCGTTCGACAATCGCATAAGGCGCGAGGGAATCAGTCCCGCTTATGTGTGCGAGTTGAAAATTGACGGCATCGCCAGCAGTTCCAAATATGAAAACGGCGTTTTCACGCTCGGAGCGACGCGCGGAGACGGCTATACCGGCGAGAATATAACCGCGAATATGAAGACGATAGAAAACATGCCGAAATATTTGAATAAAAACGTTGACATCGAGGTCCGCGGGGAAGTTTATATGACGAAAAGCGTCTTTCGGGAGCTAAACGAGGAACGGGCGAAACAAGGCGAGGAACTTTTCCGGAACCCGCGCAACGCCGCCGGCGGTTCACTGCGGCAGCTTGACAGCGAAATCACGCGCCGACGCCGCCTGCGCATTTTTAACTATGTTATCGTTAATCCCGAAAAACACGGTCTCGCGACGCAAAGCGAAGCGCTGGAATACTTGCGGGAGATTGGGTTTCCCGTTAATCCCCATTATCGTTTGTGCCCGGATATCGGGGCCGTGATTGAGTTTATCGAGGAATGGGAGTCGCGGCGGCACGAACTGGATTTTGACATTGACGGCGTCGTCATTAAAGTCGACAGTTTTTCCGATCAGAAAAAGATCGGCAGCACGGTAAAGAGCCCGCGCTGGGCAATCGCCTATAAATATCCGGCCATCGAAATGGAGACGAGACTTCTCGATATTACCTTCACGGTCGGCCGGACCGGAACCATTAACCCCAACGCCGTTTTGGAACCGGTCATGATCGCCGGAACGCTTGTTCAAAGAGCGACGCTCAATAACGAGGATTTCATCAAAGAAAGAGATATTAGGATCGGCGATTTTGTTATCGTTAGGAAAGCGGGGGAAATTATTCCCGAGATCGTGCGGGTGAATTTTGAAAAGCGTCCCGCCGAAGCGAAGCCGTTCGTTATGCCCGATAAATGCCCGTCATGCGGTGAACCTTTAAGCCGCGCCGCGGGCGAAGCGGATTATTATTGTCTTAACTACGCGTGCCCGGGAATCGAGCTTGCTTCTTTGGTTTATTTCGCCTCCAAGGCGGGTATGGATATCGAGGGGTTGGGGGAAAAAATAGTTGAGGAGCTTTACGAGCGCGGGTATGTGAAAAAAATAACCGACTTTTATTATTTGCATAAGTACCGCGACGAATTGCTCTCTTGGGAAGGAATGGGCGAGAAAAGGGTCGGCAATCTTCTTGCGGCCATAGAAAAGTCGAAAGAAAACCCGTTTCCGCAGTTGCTTACCGCTTTAGGAATCAGGCTGGTCGGAAACAAAGTCGCTAAAACGATCGCCTCGCGTTTCCCGAGTTTTGACGCGCTGAGCGCCGCGACATACGAGGATTTGTTGGAAATAAAAGATATTGGCGCGGCGACCGCGAAAAACGTGGTTGATTTCTTCCGGAACAACCATTCCCTGATTGAAGAGTTAAAAAGTTTGGGCATTAATCCCGTCGCGGATGTCGCTTCGGCGGAAGGCGGCGTTTTTTCCGGCAAGACGGTAGTTTTGACGGGGAAACTTTTCGCGTATACCAGGGAAGAAGCCGCCCGGATAATCGAGAGCCTGGGCGGTAAAGTCACCGACAGCGTCAGCGGGAAAACATCGTTGGTAATCGCCGGGGTTGACGCCGGAAGCAAAAAGAAAAAAGCCGAACAGTTAGGCATTGAAATTATTGACGAAAAACAGTTTATTGAATTAATAGGAGAATAATATGCAGAAATATATTGATATCAAAGGCGCCAGGGAGAACAATTTAAAAAACGTTAGTCTAAAAATACCAAAAGATAAATTAGTCGTGATGACGGGATTATCCGGAAGCGGTAAGACATCGCTCGCCTTTGATACAATATATGCCGAGGGCCAACGCCGTTACGTGGAGAGCCTTTCCGCTTATGCCCGGCAATTCCTGGGCAATATCGACAAACCGGACGTTGATTCGATCGAGGGGCTTTCGCCGGCGATCTCCATTGACCAAAGGACAACGTCCAAGAACCCGCGATCGACGGTGGGGACGGTGACCGAGATATACGATCACCTAAGGCTTTTATACGCCCGCATCGGCGTCCCGCATTGCCCGCGTCACAATATTCCGATCACGGCGCAAACGATCGAGCAAATGCTCAACAAAATCTACGAATATCCCGTCGGAACGCGGGTTAATATTTACAGTCCGATTGTTTTCGGGCAAAAAGG
>DGED01000006.1:34486-48701 GCA_002385755.1 Caryophanales bacterium UBA3935
GACGTCGACGAGGAAATAAAACTGGACAAAAATAAAAAGCACAGTATCGATATCGTCGTCGACCGGGTAAGGTTGCGCGATGACGTCCGTTCCCGCCTTTATCACTCGCTGGAAACGGCGCTTAAGTTTGGCGACGGGAAAGTTGTCGTCGACTTCGACGGGCGCGAGCTCATCTTTAGCGAGCAATTCGCCTGCCCTTATTGCGATTTTTCCGTGTCGAAACTGGAACCGCGCCTTTTCTCATTTAACTCCCCGTTCGGCGCCTGCCCGGAATGCAAGGGGCTCGGGGTATTACAGCGGATTGATGAGAATTTATTGATAACCGACCCGAAAAAGTCGATTCGCGAAGGGGCGATCAGGTATTTGCGTTATATCGTCGACAGCGATAATATCGAGTGGCAACTGTTCGAGAGAATGGCGACGCATTACAATATCGATTTGGACAAACCTTACGAGGCGCTTTCGGAAGAAGAAAAAGACATCATTATGTACGGTTCAAAAGAGCCAATCTCCTACGAGATTACCACGAGGAATAACTATACTTTTAAGCGCACGCAAAAAATCGAGGGCATCGCCGCGTTGATTGAGAGAAGATACCAGGAAACCAGGTCCAATATGTCGCGAGAGTATTACGGCAGTTATTTGCGCGATTTTGATTGTCCCGTCTGCCGCGGGAAAAGGTTATCGCAAGCGGCGTTGAGCGTCCTAATCGGCGGGAAAAACATCGCCGATTTTACCGAAATGTCGATACTCGAGGCGCGGAAGTTTGTCGACGACTTGCGTCTTACGGAAACGGAAAAAATAATTTCCGACATGGTTTTGCGTCAACTTCGGGAACGGCTTGATTTTTTGATTAACGTCGGGCTTGAGTATTTGACCTTATCGCGCGCGAGCGGAACGCTCTCGGGCGGCGAAAATCAAAGAATTAGGCTGGCGACGCAAATCGGTTCCCGTCTAACGGGCGTGCTTTATGTTTTGGACGAGCCGTCGATCGGTCTCCATCAAAGGGATAACGCCCGTCTTATCAAGGCTTTGAAAGCCATGCGCGATCTCGGCAATACGTTAATCATCGTCGAGCACGACGAGGAGATTATGCGTCAGGCTGATTATATTGTTGACGTGGGGCCCCTTGCGGGCGAGGCCGGCGGCCGGATTGTAGCCGCGGGAACGCCTGAGGAAGTCATGTCCTGCGCCGAGAGTCTTACCGGCCAATACCTTTCCGGCGCGAAAACAATCCCGGTTCCGGGCAAGAGGCGCACCGGCAACGGAAAACATATAAAAATAGTCAACGCCCACGGGAACAATTTAAAAAACATTGACGTCGAAATACCTTTGGGCGTCCTTACCGTCTGCACAGGCGTTTCCGGTTCCGGGAAATCCACGCTGATCAACGACATTTTGCTGCGTGAGTTAAAGCGGAAAATATATAATTCGAAAGAGCAAAAGGCGGCTTGCGACGATATCCTCGGTTGGGATAACATCGACCGGATTATCGACATAAACCAGCAGCCGATCGGCCGGACGCCGCGGAGCAACCCGGCGACTTATACCGGCGTTTTCGACCATATCCGCGACCTTTACGCCTCGACGGTCGAAGCGAAAATACGCGGCTATAAAAAAGGAAGATTCTCCTTTAACGTCAAGGGCGGCCGCTGCGAGCGGTGCGGCGGCGACGGGGTTATCCGTATCGGCATGCTTTTCCTACCCGACGTTTATATCCCCTGCGAGGAATGCGACGGGACCCGTTATAATTCGGAAACTTTGGAAGTCAAATACCGCGGGAAGACAATCGCCGATGTTCTTAACATGACTGTCGAGGAGGCTTTGGCCTTTTTCGATAAAATCCCGTCGATTAAAAACAAACTTTCAACCTTAAATGACGTCGGGCTCGGTTATATCAAACTCGGACAAAGCGCGCCGACGCTTTCGGGCGGCGAAGCGCAAAGAGTTAAGCTTGCGAGCGAATTGCATAAACGCATAACCGACCGGACCATATACCTTTTGGACGAGCCGACGACCGGCCTTCATTCCGAAGATGTGAAAAAACTTCTCGACGTGATTAATTATATCGTCGACCAAGGCGCCACCGTGATCATTATCGAGCATAACTTGCATGTTATAAAAAACGCCGACTATATTATCGACTTGGGTCCGGAAGGCGGGGTTTACGGCGGGGAAGTAATTTGTTCCGGGACTCCGGAGGAGGTAATGCGCTGTCCCTCGTCTTACACGGGAAAGTACCTGGCAAGTATATTGAAATAACGGGTGATAAGTTAATTGGCAAAATATTTCTTTTGGTTTATTGCCATAGTTTTGTTTTATGTTTTAATTAACGAGATAACGGGGATTTTGAATATTTTTTACCCCAAAGTCGAGATATTGCTTACCGTTTTGTTCGCGGCGATGATCATCGCCTTGGATTTAAACAAAACCTATTTATCTTTCGGTTGTTATTTGGCTTTTATCGCCGTATTTCTCCTTTTCCGCCGCCGTCCCGAAAACAATTTTAATTTTGAATTTTATCTGTGGAAATGGTTTAAAATAATAAAAAGCAACCGGACGGTATTTATCAATATCTTCGGCAATTTGTTATTATTCATTCCCGTCTTGTTTTACGTTAAAGGACGCTATAATCTGGCGATCGCTTTCGGGCTTATATTTTTGTTCGAGATACTGCAGTTTATTACTTGGCGGGGCGTGTTCGATATCGTTGATATTTTTCTCAACGCTAGCGGAGTGATAATTGCTAAAATAATCGGTTTGCTGAATGTGTTCTTCCGCGCCAACAATCATGAAAGGAGAGCCGTTTAGGTTTTGCGATAACGGAATGAGTATGGATAGAGATAAAAACAATAATCAAGAACCGGAGAAAGACTTGAAAAAAGAAGAAGATAAAAAAGAACTAACTCCCGATCCGTCCCGCGAACTTTTAGATAAAATAATTCAGGAATACCGGGAAAAAGGGCATTTTGAAAGCGAAAAATTAAAGGTCGCGAAAGTCAGGGTAGTCAAATTAACAATAAAGCATTTCCTCTTATCGCTTTTTATCAACTATTTGTTTGATTTGTTGCTAAGTATCGCTTTAAACGGTTACCTGGCGTTCGCGGAATATGATTTGTCTAGCATTGTCTTGTTCAGTATTATTTTCACGACAGTCGAGACCATACTCAGGCATATCCTTACCAAATACAGCATGCGTTTGGTATTGATGTCTTTCGGAATGATAACTATCCCGATAACGATTATCTCGTTTGTTTTGGCGGTGCTGGTGACGCCCGGCTTAGTCATTTTAAGCACCGGGCGCCTGATATTGTTTTTTATAATTTTCATGATTATTCGCTTGACTTTAAGAATGTTTTTTCTGCGGAGAAGTATTATAAACCAACAAAGGGGTACGAAAAAATGAAAAATTGGAAGCTAAAACCTTTCGCGTTATTTGCGCTCACTTTTTTCGCCGTATTTTTAATCGGCTGCAGCGTCGATAAGACCGTTGACAGCGCCGGCAACGAGATTACGATAATCGGCCGGGAGGCCTTTTCTCTCTTCGGTTGGCGCAGCGTCTACTGGTACGCGATTATGATTATTATCGGTTTGACGTTCGCCTTTCTATTCGGGCTGTATATTGCCGGGAAAATCGGCTTTGATAAAAACGCCTTGTATGACGGGTTTATTTACGGAGCGCTTTTGGGAATTTTAGGCGCCCGGCTTTGGTACGTCGCTTTTGCCTGGAAGGAAGGCAATTTTACCTTTCTCCGGATTTTCACCGGTTTTCTGGATGAAGAAGGCGGCCTCGCCATTCACGGCGCCATTATCGCCGCGGGAATTTTTGCTTTCTTTTACGCGCGGAAACGCAAACTTGACATATACAAATTAGGCGAAATGTTAGCGCCCGGGTTTTTGATCGGCCAGATTTTCGGTCGCTGGGGGAATTTCTTTAACCAGGAGGCGCACGGCGGGCCGATCGTAAATCCGGACCCGGGTCGCTTGGCGGAAACGGTGGCCAAAGGGCGGGCGTTTTTGGAAAAGTTGGGCTTGCCGAGCTTTATCGTCGATCAGATGTATATCACGGAAAATGGCGTCACGACCTATATGCACCCGACGTTTCTTTATGAATCGTTATGGAATTTTGTCGGTCTCTTAATCATTCTTATCGTCCGCCGTTTTTCGAAAAAATACTGGATGGGCGACGCGATACTGTTTTATCTTGTCTGGTATGGGACCGGCCGGTTCTTAATCGAGTCGATTCGAACTGACGCCTTAACGTTTGAACTCTTCGGAATAACTTTCCGGACGGCGCAAGTAGTCTCGATAATAATGATTATCGCCGGCATCACCCTTTTCACTTTAAGAAGAGTGTTTAAAGTTTACCCCCGTTCATATATTGAAATCGTAGACGAGACAAAAGAAGCGAAATCAGTCGTAGCAGAAAACTAAACGGAGGTTCGAAATGTATGATGTTGTAATCGTCGGCGCCGGCCCGGCCGGCATGACGGCGGCAATTTACGCTTTAAGGAATAATAAGCGGGTGGCGTTAGTGGAGAAGAACGTTCCCGGAGGCGTTATCGTGAACACGGCGTTCGTTGAGAATTACCCGGGATTCACGAAAATCGAAGGTCCGTCTCTCGCCTACGCGATGTTTGAACAAACCACTAAGCTCGGGGCCGATTATATCGGCGCGACCGTTACCGGAATCGAGATCGGCGAGAGTTTTTTTACCGTAAAAACCGACGGCGAGTCTTTGCGGGGGAAAACGGTTATTCTCGCAAGCGGCACCGCTCAAAAGAAATTGGGAGCGCCCGGAGAGGAAAAATACACGGGTCGGGGGGTATCGTGGTGCGCGATTTGCGACGGGTCCTTGTATAAAGGCGAGGACGTCGCCGTTGTCGGCGGCGGGAACAGCGCGTTTGAAGAAACGATATATTTGTCCAACCTGGCGAACAAGGTGTATTTAATTCACCGTCGCGAAGGGTTTCGCGCCGAAAGTTCCCTCGTGGACAGGGTTAGGCAACTAAAAAACGTGAAAATGGTTTTAAACGCGCGAATCGTCGAGTTTTTCGGCGCCGAAACGCTTCAGGGAGTCGTCATCGAAAACACCCTTGACGGGAAAACCGACAGATTGGCTGTAAAAGCTTGCTTTGAATATATTGGAACGCTGCCTTCGACGGATTACGCTAAGGACTTGGGGATTTTGGCCGATAACGGCTATATCTTGGTCGATAAAAACTGCGAGACGGCAATCAAAGGGATATTCGCCTGCGGGGATGTCGTGGATAAAGATATCCGGCAAATCGCGACCGCCATCAGCGACGGGGCGGTAGCCGCCCTGAACGCGATAAAGTATTGTAGCGGGTAGCGCAGATGTCTTTTTCCGGAGACGTAAAAAAAGAATTAAGCAGCATCCCCTTAAATGATTGTTGTCTTAAAGCCGAGCTCTATTCCGCGATCCGCATACGCGCCGACATCTCATTCGGAACCGAAGGAGCGGACATTTCCTTTTCAACGACGCAAATCGCCGCGGCTCGGCGGATAGTGTTTTTATTAAGGAAACTCTACGACGTCAAGGTTGATTTAAAAATAAAGAAGAAAAACCGGGTCGACGAGAAATCATATTACCGTATTAACGTTGCCGATAAAGACTTGTCGATACTTAAGGATTTAGGGGTCGTCGATATTGACGGAACTCCGCGCGAGCCGTCGTTTAGCCTTGAAAACGACTGCTGCAAAGCAAGCACATTGCGCGGGGCGTTTTTAGCCAGGGGCTCGATAAACAATCCGTATTCCCGCGATTATCATATGGAAATAATCGCTCCCGACGCCGGCGAGGCCGAATTAATCCAAAACCTTTTGAAAGAAATAGGAATTGACGCGAAAATGATCGAGCGCCCGAAAGGCATCGTGGTCTACATAAAAAAAGGCGAGCAAATTGCCGATTTCCTTAAATACGTCGGCGCCAGCAACTCGCTGTTCGCGTTTGAGGATATTAGGATTAAAAAAGACTTAAGCAATTATGTTAACAGGATTATGAACTGCGACGTCGCCAACGAGCAAAAGGCGATCGCCACGGCGGCGAAACAACTTGAGCATATCGAGTTTCTCGAAAAACATTACGGGTTTGTAAATCTCACGCCGCGGCTCATTGACGCGATTATCCTTAGGACGCATTACCCCGACGACTCATTATCGCAGTTGAGCGAGAAATCGCTTGAGACGGTAAACCGCTATATTTCCAAGTCGGGTTTAAGTCACTGTTTTAAGGATATCGAAAAATTGGTGGAAAAAATAAAAAAAGAATAAGCCCAAGGCTTATTCAAGTTTGCTGAAGTCAAAGAGTTCGCTTATATTTACATCTAATTCCTTGGCTATCTTCTCGATATTTTTTAAAGTGATATTCTTTTCCGCTCGTTCGATTTGTCCGATGTACGTGCGGTGTAAACCGGCTTCATATCCTAACTCTTCTTGCGACAAACCCTTTTGCATGCGGAGTTGTCTGATGCGTTTGCCGAACAATACATTGATGTTGTTTTCGCTCATGCCGTTCACCTTTGTATAATCATACAATAAAAAGTTTAATAATTCGACAGACTATAAGTAGCAGGAGCTAAAAATATGAAAAATATTGGTATTGATATTATCGAAAACAAAAGGTTTGATTCCTTCATCGATAACCCGCGCAAATATTCCCGGATTCTTTCGGACAAAGAAAAAGACTTGTTCATGAAAATCACGAACAAGTCCAGAAAACGGGAGTATCTAGCCGGCCGGTTTGCCGCCAAGGAAGCGGTTATCAAAGCCCTGGCGCACAGCGGCTATTCATTCAAATACACAGATATCAGCGTCCTGAACGCTCCGGACGGTTCACCCTATGTTGTATTGGAAAACTATCCTGCCTGTAAAATATTATTATCATTGTCGCATAGCAAAGAAAACTCGGTTGCGGTTGCGGTTTTAATCGACAAGGACGAATAGTTCGTCTTTGTTTTTTCTAATCGATATCGCTATCGGCGGTAAACAAGGTGGAAATACAAATGATTCCGGCTACGCCGACTAAGGCATAAATAATTCTCGATATCACGACGCTGATATTGTCAAAGATGAAGGCTACCAAGTTAAAATTGAATAAGCCGATTAAACCCCAATTAAGCGCGCCGATAATTACGACAATTAGCGCAATTTTTTGTAAAACGTTCATTCTGATTCCTCCTTATCGTTATTATTAGTATTTTTTAAAATAATATACTTTTTCATATAATAAAAAATCATTTTGCGTCATATGATTATATAGGAAAAATGGGAGGTAATTAATGGGCGAATTTATGAAACGAAAACTTTTTAATAAGTTTTTGAAGATTATATTGGTATTGCTTTTTGGCGGGATGCTTATGAGCCTTGGCGCCTGCGCCGGCAAAGACAAACCGGATAAAGTGTTTGCCAAAGAATTAACCAAGAGCGCGTCGTATAAAGTCGAAGGCGTGATGGAATCGTATTACGACACGGGCCGGAAACGCAACGATTTTACGGTATTATACAAAAATCCGGGATTGATTAAAGTGACGATCAAACCCGAGGGCGGAAACGACAAGCAAATCATTCTGAAGAACAACGACGGTGTTTATATTTTAATTCCCGCCGTCAACAAGAATTTTAAAATTCAAAGCGATTGGCCGGAAAACGCGAGTTATCCGTATTTATTGCAATCGCTGGCCAAAGATATCGCCAATGATCCCGAGGCCTTGACGACCGAGGATGAAAACACCTTTACGATCGAGACGAAAACGAAAATGCACGCCGACGCGGTTCCCGTCAAACAAAAAATTCTCTTTAGCAAATCCACCAATTTGCCGACGGAAGTTTTAATATACGACGAGAACGACAATCTTTATATCCGGACAGTTTTTTCCAACATAAACCTTAATTATAATATCTCCGACGACGAGTTTGATCTCGAAAACAGCATGACGACGGTCAGAATCGAATTGGGCGACGGCATTACGTACGAAGGCCGGGAGATAGCTTATCCGCGTTATTGCCCGGAAGGAATCACGTTAATAACGGAAAAAACGACGCAAAACACGGAAAGAACTGAAGTTTTATCGATCATGATTTACGGCAACGAACCGGGATTCACCGTTATTCAAGAATTCGTGAACGATCAGGAGGCGATGCGGTACCAGGAAGAAGAGGGCGACATCGTCATGGTGATGGGGGCTTGCGCGATTCTGAAAAACAATTCGGTCATATTGTTCTTTAACGGAATAGAATACACGGTGGCCTCGGATGATCTTTCGGTCGACGAGTTGATTAAAATCGTTCAAAGTTTCATGACGGATGACGAAAAATAATCAAAATACCAAAATAATCATTAAAAAACAAAAAGTTTCTTGATATAAGAGACTTTTTTTAGTATAATATATATTGCTTGATTAATAATAGCGAAAGGAGCATGTTTACCTTAGGGTAAAAATGAGGCTATATGAATAAGAAGTTTAGCGCAAAAAAGCAAATAAGTCATAAAGTTGTAATTTTCTGGTCAATGATCAGTTTCGTGACGCTGGCTTTCGTCGTGGCGATAATCATCATGTTCGTTAACGCCCAATCGACCCGCTCGATTAACGATATAAGAAACCTTTATGAAGAAGAAGTATTCCAGCAGGAAGGCTCATATTATGTCTATGTTTACAGTAAAATCGGCATAACCGATGAACAAGCCGAGCTGGATAAGGCTAGCGATCTGGAAGAGTTGATCGTGACTTATATGACTTACGCGAAAAGACACTCAAATGCAAGGCGAATATACGGTATGAATGTTGACAGTTTCCGTAACAAAAGCGCGGTATTCATGTCCGGCTCCACTAACGTCGTTGGCAGTGCAAGATTTTCCGGTCTGCGGATCAACGCCGACGATATTCCGATTTTGATGCTTATCGAAAACGGAAAGGTATCGAAGGCTTATTTGACGGAGAAGGAGATTCGCGACGCGTTGGACAAGGATATGAATCCCTAATTTGAAAACCACGGGGAGGCTGGCAATGCGGAAATAATTGCTTGACATTTAATACAATTTGTGATATTATAATATGGCGTAATCGGAGTAGTACTCAAGAGGCTGAAGAGGTGCCCCTGCTAAGGGCATAGATCGGATTAAACCGGTGCGAGGGTTCAAATCCCTCCTACTCCGCCATATGGCCCGTTGGAGAAGCGGTTTAACTCACAAGCCTTTCACGCTTGCATACACGGGTTCGAATCCCGTACGGGTCACCAAATGACCATCAGAGTTGGCTTTTTGCCGACTTATTTTTTTAGGTGAAAAATATTTATCGGAGTGAAAATTTTTATCGGAAATGGAGTAAAATGAAAAAAAAACTTATTGAATTAAGAAATATCGTAAAGTCCTTTGACGACGAAGTGGTTGTTGACAACATCAATCTCTATATTTACGAAAATGAGTTTGTCACTCTGGTTGGTCCGTCGGGTTGCGGGAAAACGACAATCCTGCGCATGATCGGCGGTTTCGAGACTCCGGATTCCGGCGAAATCATTCTTAACGGCGAGGTTATTAATAATATCCCCCCGCACCAAAGACCGATTAACACCGTTTTTCAACGATACGCCTTGTTCCCGCATTTGAACGTTTTCGATAACGTCGCTTTTGGCTTGCGTAATTATAATCGCGTTTACGAGGAATTGAAAAGCAACGTGCGCAGGCAATACGAAAAAGAACGCAAGGCGTTACAATCGCGTTTAAGTCAAAAAATCACGCGGGAAGAACGGGCGGAAATAAAAAACCGTTTGAAAGAAATTAAAAAAGAGATCGCGGATAAAATATATGAAGAAAGAGAAAAACTTCTCGAGAAAAAATTACGCGATATCAAAGAGCTTTACGATAAAAAAATAAAAGATTTGGAAGAGAAAATCGAAATCGAGGAACAAAAAGAAGACGAGGTCGAAGCCGCTCGGGCGAAACTGGAAGAGTTGGAGGCGAAAATTCAGGCGGAAATCGCGGCTAAAAAAGGATGGAAAACCAAAATTAACGGCAAATACGCAAAGGAACTTGCCGAATTAAGAAAAATCGTCAACCGCGAAAAGCTTGAGTTATTGAACCAACAATTGAAGGAAAGCTACCGCCGTTATCATAACGAGTTAAAAGCGGCCAAATCGTTTATGCTCAGCAAACATCATATCGAGGAAGCCGTTTTCGAGGTGCTGAAGCTTGTCAAGCTGGAAGGTTTGGAATACCGTAAAATCAACAGCTTAAGCGGCGGCCAGCAACAAAGAGTCGCCATCGCCCGCGCCGTCGTCAACAAACCGAAAATACTATTGTTGGACGAGCCGCTCGCGGCCCTGGATTTAAAACTCAGGCAAAACATGCAATACGAGCTTAAAGAGATGCAAAGAAAACTGGGCATTACCTTTATTTTCGTGACGCATGACCAGGAAGAGGCCTTGACGATGTCCGATACCGTCGTAGTTATGGATAAAGGCAAGATCCAACAAATCGGCGCCCCGGAAAAAATCTATAACGAACCGAAGAACCGGTTTGTCGCGAGTTTTATCGGCGAAAGCAATATTATCCGGGGGCGGTATCTGGGAAACAAGCAAGTCGAATTCATGGGTTCGGTATTTGAGTGCGTCGACGAGAATTTTGAAGCGGGCGAACCGTGCGATATCGTCATTAGGCCCGAGGATTTTGATGTCGTTCCCCTTGACCAGGCGAAACTTATCGGCACGGTTGACGCCACCGCTTTTTTAGGCGTTCATTTTGAGATTTGCGCGATCGTCCAAGGTCAGGAATTGGTTATTCACAAATATGAAAACGTGCAGGTAGGAGACAAAATCGGTCTTTCCGTCGACCCGTATGAAATACATTTGATGAAGGTGGACGAAGATGAAACGGTTTAAAAGATTTGCCTGGCCGTATTTCTTTTGGATGCTCGTTTTTATCCTCATCCCGATAGTTTTGCTTTTCGTGATATCGTTTTTGGAGATGAGGTCTTTGAATTTCGCTTCGGCGCGCTTTAGTTTCGCGGCCTTTTCCAAGACCTTTAATTCCGTATATATAAACGCTTTTGTAAAATCAATCGTTTTGGCGGCGATTGCGACGGCATTCTGTATTTTGATCGGCTACCCGCTCGCCTATATCGTCTCGACGCTTAATATCGCCAACCGGTTTTCGTTTTTGTTGATTCTGATTATGCCGATGTTTACCAACATGCTGCTTAGGGTTAATACGATAAATAAATTATTGCGACCGGAAAGTTTTTTGAAAAACCTTTTCGGGATTAGTTTGAATATTAGCGGATCGGAGACGGCCGTGGTGCTCGTCATGGTTTTGATGTATTTGCCGTTCATGGTCTTTCCGATCTTTACCGTTTTGGAAAAAATTGACCCGTCCTTGCTTGAGGCAAGTCGCGACCTGGGCGCCAATAATTTTAAAACATTTTTAAAGGTGACTCTTCCGCTTTCCCTTAAAGGGATAAGCAGCGGGATTATCATGGTCTTTTTGCCTTGCGCCACCAGTTTTACTATCCCCTATATCGTTTCCGAAGGGAAAATGAAATTAATCGGTAATATTATTGAGGATAAAATGGGGTTGGGCAACGTTATCACTACCGATTACCCGGTCGGGAGTTTGCTCTCCATTATTATCTTAATCGCGGTGATGGGGTCGCTTTGGCTAATCAGCAAAATCGACGCCGAAGGGGAGACGCTGCTATGAATAACGTTGTTCGCGTAAAGGCGCCCAAATGGACGATAATAAAACGGCGGGTCCTCGACATTGGGAAATGGGTCTTTCTGTTTGCCGTGATTATGCTGCTTTATTTCCCGATTATTGTTATAATCATTCAATCGGTAAATAAAAACGTACAAGGAACTTACTTTTCCGGGTTCACGCTCGAGTGGTATAAGCGGATGTTTAGGGACGAAGATTTGATGGGAGCGATTCAAAACACGATATCAATCGCGGTTCTCGCGACGCTAATATCCACGGTTTTGGGCACTATATTCGCGCTCGGAATCAACTCGCTTAACAGCCGGCGCCGGCGACAGATGATTATCCTTAATAATGTCCCGGTGCTTAATGCCGATGTCGTTACCGGCGTTTCCCTGTTCTTTATTTTTAAATTTTTCGGCGTGTTTGTCGGTCGCGAATTTATCCTGGGTTACGAAACGATGCTTATCGCCCATGTGTTCTTTTGTATTCCCTACGTGGTGTTAAGCGTCCTGCCGAAACTCAACGAAGTCGATAAAAATCTTTACGACGCGGCATTGGATCTTGGGTGCCCCCCCTTGGGAGCCCTGATGAAGGTAATTATTCCCTCCATTCGGACGGGAATCTTTACCGGAGCGCTTTTGGCCTTCACCATGTCGTTTGACGATTTTGTTATCAGTTATTTAGTCGCGGGTGAAGAGGTTAAGAATTTCTCGATGTGGATTTATGCCAGCCAACGCGCGGCGGGAAGGACACTCGCTTGGCCCAAGGCCTATGCCTACAACGCGATCATTTCGCTTGTCGTCTTGTTGATATTAATCATTTACAATATCGTTTTGATTAAGAAACAAAAAAGAGAAAGAAAGGTGCGTGTTAATCTAAGTTGAAAAAGAATCTGTTTGTTATAGGTTTGATCTTGATCCTGGCTTTATTGGGCGGCTGCGATCGCCGGGAAAAACTATATATCCTCAACTGGTATGATTACGTCAGCGAGGATTTGGTTAAGGAATTCGAAAAAGAATACGGCGTGAAGGTTGTTGTCGACCCGGTTACCTCCAACGAATCGATGTATAATAAGATCGAAACGCGCGCGGGGAAATACGATATCGTCGTCCCGAGCGAATACATGGTGGAAAGAATGTACCGCGACGGGATGCTTCTTGAACTGGACTTATCAAAAATCCCCAATTACGACGTTAATAAAGTCGACGAAAAACTGCAGGAATTGCGCGACACTCATTTCGAGGAACAACAAAAATACGCCGTCCCCTATTTTTGGGGAACGCTCGCCATCATGTATAACGACGCTAAGCCAGGCGTTAAGGAATTGGTGGAAGAGCACGAGTGGGCGGTTTTCTTTGACCGCGACATCATTCCGGCGGGCGTTAAGATCGGCATGTACGATTCGAGTCGCGACGCTATCGCAACGGCGCTTTTCTATCTGGACCGGAGTTCCAATCCGGAAAGCGTCGATGACTTAAAAGACGCCGAAGATCTGCTCGTTAACTTTAAGTATGACTTTTGGGGGACCGACAATATTAAAGAAGTTATTATGACCGGAAACCTCGATATCGCCCTGGTCTATTCGGGCGATTACTTCGACACGATTTTTTACGCCCAAGAAACAGGCGGCGAAATCACATTCGGAATGCACGTGCCAACGGGAAGAAACAATGTCTGGTTTGATAACCTCGCTATTCCCGTGACCGCGACCAAGGTTGACTTGGCTCACGAGTTCATTAATTTTATTCTCGAGCACGATAACGCCGTGGAAAACGCGGCATATGTCGGCTATTGCCCGACTTATCAGGATGTTTACGAGAGTTTGATTGAAGACGAGGAATTGAAGGAAATTGTTTTGCATCCCGGATTTCATCCCGGAAATATCGAGAATGCCGAAGTTTATCTGCTTTTGGACCGGGAGATCGCCATGAAGATGGATGACATATTGACGAAAGCGCGCAGTAAATGACGCGCGGATTGGCGGCCGCTAGCGGCCGCTTTTTTATATAAAAAAGGTTGCCGCGCGATTTTATATGTTGTATAATACATTAGAAAGAGGTGCGAAATGGTAAAAATTACGAATTTATCAAAAACCTACCCCGGCGGAAAACTGGCCGTTGACAACATTTCGCTCGCTGTAGAGCCCGGCGAGATTTTTGGTTTTATCGGTCATAACGGCGCCGGTAAAACAACGACAATTAAATGCATGGTCGGGATTTTGTCTTTTGAGAAGGGCGACATTTTGATTGATGGAAAATCAATAAAACAAAATCCGATCGCCTGCAAGTACGAAATCGCCTATATCCCCGATAACCCCAATATTTACGAGAATTTGACGGGGATCCAATATCTTAATTTTATATGCGATATCTACAAAATTCCCAAAGCGCAAAGAAACGATGATATCAAAAAATACGCGCAATTATTTTTGTTTGAAAAAAATCTCGGCGACGTAATATCGTCTTACTCGCACGGGATGAAACAAAAGTTAATCTTGATTTCCGC
>DGED01000006.1:48873-54529 GCA_002385755.1 Caryophanales bacterium UBA3935
GCGGAAAAATTGTGTCATCGCATCGCCATCATCAAGCAGGGTAAAATCATTACCGTGGGCGACATGGAAAGCGTAAAGGGCGATAAATCGCTTGAGGACGTCTTCTTGGAGTTGTATGACCATGAGTGAATTCTGGTTGTTGCTTAAAGCGAATTTCATCAACACGTTGAAAATTAATAAACGGTTAAAGGGCAACCGGTCCCCGATTGTGGCTTTCATTTTAGTTCTCATCGGTTTTTCCGTGTTCTTGGGGCTTGGTTTCCTTTATATGTTTATGTTCGGCGAGTTGTTTAATGAGTTGGGGACCCCGGAAATGATCTTAATAGTCGGAATCTCTTTGGGCTTTATTCTGATTATTGTCATGACGGTAACCGTGGCCAACAGTTACTTGTTCCGCAGCCGCGATTTTGATTTATTGATGTCATTGCCGGTGCCAACCTCGGCGATCGTCGCGAGCAAGATCGCTCACATGTTGTTACTGAATTACCTATTGTTTTTTGTCCTATATTGCCCGACAATCGTCGTTTATCTCGTTTATAATGAAGCCGGTTTAATCTTTTACCTGCTGATCCTGCCGACGTTTTTCTTGATTCCCCTGCTACCGATTACTGTGTCGGGTTTGCTCTCATATTTGTTCGGGTTTATACCGTTAAAAGAAAAGTACAAAACGTTTTTCAAAATTATCTTGCCGATCGCTTTTATCTTGCTCTACTTTTTTGGGCAATTTCTGTCAATCGGCTCGGGAGCGGATGACGATTCGTTCGTCAATTTCGGCAAGTTTTTCGGGAAATTTAATTATCCGGGCATACTCGCGGCTAACGGAATGACCGGGTCGATACTTGAATATTTGTTGTTCGTCGCGATTTCCGTAATCCCGTTCGTCGGTTTCATATATTTAATCGCCGTTAACTACTTGAAAACGAACAACCGCAGTCTCCGCAGCGATATAAACAAAAAATTCGTTCTCAAGGAAATGAAAGGCGCGAGCCAAACGCGGGCTTTGATCGGGAAGGAATTACGCCGTTACTTCAGCTCTTCGATATACGTGGTCAACACGATTGTTTCCCCGTTAATGTCATTCATCCTGCTTATCATGTTTATCATCTTTAAGAACAGGATGACGGAGTTTGACTTTAAGCCGGAAGTTGTCGCGCCCATGTTGATCGCGGTCTTTATATTTTCTTTATCCCTTACCTCGACGACCAGCTCTTCCATCTCGATCGAAGGGAAACAATTCTGGATATTAAAATCCTTGCCCTGCTCGGAAAATAAAGTTTTCTTTGCGAAGATATTCGTCAATCTTTTTATAACCGTTCCCTTTCTCGTGGTTGACGTAATCATCGCGATTGTCGCGCTGAAAATATCCGTCCTTCACGCTTTATTCGCGTTTTTGATTCCTTTGTTATTGCTTTTGTTTACTAGTTTCACCGGGTTATACGTCAATTTGCTTTTCCCGCGATTTGACTATGAAAACGACACGAAAGTAGTGAAACAAAGCATAAGCGTTCTCGTGTCTATGGTTTGCGGAATAATCGCGACGGCGCTCTTGGTCGGTCTCGGTTACCTTCTGATTCGCGAGTTCGGAAACAATATTATCGTGTATTTGTTGACAACCCTCGCGACCGCGATTTTAGCCTTAGCGAGCTTCCTGCTATTGCGTTTTAGCGGAACAAAACTATATCAAAACATCAATTCGTAAGCGGCCTGGCGGCCGCTTACTTGCTTTTCGGAAAAAAGACTAAAATCATCTTGCAAATTTGTTCAAAATTTAGTATAATTATTATTGCAGTGTTTACAGGGGTATAGTTCAATGGCAGAACAGCGGTCTCCAAAACCGTCGATGAGGGTTCGAGTCCTTCTACCCCTGCCATACGGCGATCGTGGCGAAGTGGCTAACGCATCGGATTGTGGCTCCGACATTCGTGGGTTCGATTCCCATCGGTCGCCCCATACGCTAGGATAGCTCAGCTGGTAGAGCAATTGATTCGTAATCAATAGGTCGTAGGTTCGAGTCCTATTCCTAGCACCATTTAGGCAAAAACAAGTATGGATTTACAATTCCATGCTTTTTTTATATAATATAGGCGAAACTAAGGTGACGTATGTTAGTAAAAGTAAATGTCAGGGAAATAGTCGAAACGGTATACGGGAGCGGGGATTTAATAAGCGAGACGTCGCTAATTAAACGAGCCGAGATTGGCGCGCTTATCCACAGGGAGCACCAGGCCCGGTATATGGAAGGCGAGCGGAGCGAGGTTTACATCGAGCATGCCGACAGCGTCGACGGTCACGATGTTGTTATCACCGGGCGAATCGACGGGATTATTAAAGTTGACGGGAAATATTTCATTGAGGAAATCAAATCAACGACGCGCGATCTTTCGACACTGGACGAAAAGAGCGTTCCCGCCCATTTGGCCCAGGCGAAAATGTATGCCTACTGTTATTTAAGGGAAAACCGATTGCCGGAGATCAATGTCAGGCTTTCTTATATTCATGTTGAAAGTAAAAAAATAAAGACCTTGGATTTTTGTTTTTCCGAGAAGGAATTGAGCGATTTTTATTACGAGACGCTCGGGCTTTATCTTGACTGGCTGGCGCTAATCGACAGTCACGAGACGGAAAGAATCAAATCGATCGAGGGCTTGCGATTTCCTTTTCCGAATTACCGGACCGGGCAAAAAGACTTAATCTCCGCCGTTTATAAGAATATATTAAACCGGGAAATACTTTACGCCATCGCGCCGACCGGCGTCGGGAAAACGATAGCGACGCTTTTTCCGGCGTTAAAGGCGGTCAACCGGAACGATCAGAAAGTGTTTTATCTTACCGCGAAAAATCTCGGGAAAAAAGTAGCCTTGGACACAGTTTTTTTATTGCGGGAAAAGGGGCTGAAATGCAAGACGATCGAGATTACGGCCAAGAATCTCGCTTGTTTTCAAAAGACAAAAGATTGCGACGCGGACAAATGTCCGTACGCGCGTAATTATTACGGGAAGCTATTCGGCGCCCTTCGGGACATTTACGATAACGAGGACATGTTTACCAAAGAGGCGCTCGCGGAATATGCCGAAAAGCATAAGCTTTGCCCGTTTGAATTCAGCCTTGACTTAAGTTATTACGCCGATATAATTATTTGCGATTATAATTATGTATTTTGCCCGCTGACGCGCTTAAAGCGCTATTTTGACGTCGGCGCCAGATACCGACCGATATTATTAATCGACGAGGCGCATAATATGCCCGCTCGCAGCCGGGCGATGTATTCCGGGGTTGTTTCGGAAAAACAGGTTAAGCTTTTGAAGAAACTGCTTGTCTCGGCGCGGAAGGAACACGAGCGCGCTTTTGACGGCCTTTTCGCGTTTCTTGACGGGTATAAAAGAATAAGCGGCGAACAGGATTATTTGGTTATCCCCCATGACCGGGTGTTCGTCGACGCGGTTCGGCATCTGGTAATTTGCGTTAACAATTTATTGGACGAGAAAAAAGACATGCCGCGCCGCGCCGACATCATCAATTTGGTTTTTGAACTCGCGCGATTTGTAACAGTATCCGATTATTTTGACGAGAATTTCGTTTTTGCCTTAAGCAATGATAAAGACGATTTCGCGGTTAAAATCGATTGCCTTGACGCGGGGAAGTTTGTTTTACGGACGATTAAAGAATCGGCGCTTAGTTCGGTCTTATTTAGCGCCACTCTTTACCCCCTGCCTTATTACATGAAAACCCTGACCGAGGGGGAGGGCGATTATGTTATGATAGATTCGCCGTTTGACGCCGCGCGTCTTAAACTGATCTTCCTGCACACGGTCTCGACGAAATTCCGGCATCGCGAGCAAAGCGTCGACGCGATAATCGACGCTATCCGCGTTCTTTCCAACAGCCGTCCGGGAAATTATATCGTATTCTTCCCGAGCTACGCCTATATGGAAATGGTCCGCGCGCGACTGGATCAATATAATTTGGATTTCACGCTAATAGTTCAGGATCCAAATTTCACGATTGAAGAGCGCGAGGAAATAATCGAGTTATTCCGAAATGATAATAAGGAAACGCAAGTCGGGTTTTTCGTCATGGGCGGGATGTTCAGCGAGGGTATCGATTATATCGGCGACATGCTTAACGGCGTGATCGTCGTCGGCGTCGGGCTTCCCCATGTCGGAGGGTATAACGACGTCGCCAAGACTTATTACGATCAAAAACTGGGTAAAGGGTTTGATTTCGCATACACTTATCCCGGTTTTACAAAAGTCGTGCAGGCCGTCGGCCGGGTGATAAGGTCCGAAACGGATTATGGCGTCGCAATTTTAATCGATGACCGTTTTGCTTATCCCAAATACCGAGCGCTTTTCCCCAAGGAGTGGAAAAAAGTCGCTTGGGCGAAGGATTCGTTTATGTTAAGCGAGGAATTGCGCGATTTTTGGGAAAACTTTAATTAACGATTGTATTAATTAAAAAAAATGATATAATTAATAAACCTGAAAGGAGAGAAAATGTTTATGAAGCGACTTTTTAGTTTTAACGCCAAGCAAGAGTGTTCGACGCTGCTAGTCGTGATATCAAAGGTTGTTAAAGTTATTTACATTGTTCTGGCTTGCGTCGCGGCCTTGATTATGCTTATCGGGGGAATCCAGGCGATTGAAGACTCTGGCCTTTATTTTTTGCTTGCTTTGGTTTTGGGCGCCGCCGCTTTCTTTTGGTTGCTGTTCCTGGGGTTCGTTTTGGAAATATTGTTTCTCAGTTTTTCCATCGTAACGAAGAAAAACTACGAGGATTTGCTCGAGAGGGGTAAAATCGATGATCTTCCCTTGTCCGCCGGCAAGAAAAACGCCATCGGCGAAAAATTACACGCTTTAAACGAACTGAAAAACAATGGTATTATATCCGAGGAAGAGTTCAACGAAAAGAAAAAGGAATGGCTTCAAGAGCTTTAATCAGCGGGCCAACCGTATTAAAACCTAAAGCGAGCCTTTGATGATAAAATCCCGCCGCTTTATTTTATTAAATGAATCGCAAAAGCGAACACGACGAGAATATTTACATTAAAACGGGAAGGAAAAATTGAACTTAGCGGTTGATGAAATTATGGAGATAATCTTGACAAACATGTGCATGTTGTATGACGATAAAGGCCGGATTCTCGTGCAAAAAAGAACCAAAAAAGACTGGCCGGGGATAACCTTTCCCGGCGGCCACGTGGAAGACGGGGAGACGGTCATGGAATCGGTCATTCGCGAGATGAAAGAGGAAACGGGACTCGATGTTTACAATCTCCGCGTGTGCGGCGTGAAGGATTGGGTTATAGAAGGCAAACGACATCTAGTCATCCTATTTAAAACTAACTCTTTTTCCGGTTCTTTGCTTCCCTCAAAAGAAGGGGAAGTGTTTTGGATCAAGGAAGAAGAATTGACGAGTTATGAGCTTGCTCCGGATACTTATGAGATATATTTGATTATGAAAAACGAGAATGTCTCGGAATTATATATCGAGGGCGACCGGAAGAAAATCATGTGATATCTTTAAAATGGCAACGAAGGTTTTGCCATTTTTTTTCATTTATATTAAAAATGGTATTTTTAATGTTTTAATTATTTGGCATAAATAACGCGCCCGGGCTGGCGTTGTGATTTCCACTTCTATCCGATGATTGGCGGCA
>DGED01000076.1 GCA_002385755.1 Caryophanales bacterium UBA3935
GTATATAGGTATATATTCTCCTTTTCGCAACTTTTATCAACAAAATATCAAAAAAACTATTTAAAAATTACAAAAAGTATGGTAAAATGTGGATAGACATTTTAACCGGATTGAACGCGGGGCTCTAAATGATTGCTAATATTAAAAACACGCTGGATATTCTTAAAAAATACGACATCCGGCCGACAAAAAAACTGGGTCAAAATTTTCTCGTTGACGTTAACGTATTAAGGAAGATAATTACCGCGGCGGGAATAAGCAAAAATGACGGCGTTATTGAAATCGGGGCCGGCATCGGCGCTCTCACCGAGGCGCTTGTTGAGGCAGCCGGGCGGGTTCTCGCTTATGAGACCGACAAAAGGTTTATCAATGTCTTAAAGAACGAACTCGACAAGCGCGATAACTTGAAAATATTCGCCGGTGATTTCCTCAAAGCCGATATAAACGATGACTTGGGTTGGCTTTCGGAATGCGAAAGGATTTTAGTCGTGAGCAACCTGCCCTATTACATAACGACGCCAATCATATTTAAGCTTTTGGAAGAGGCCCAACCGATAAGCGAGTTTTATTTGATGGTTCAAAAAGAAGTCGGCGCGCGCTTGGCGGCCGCGCCGGGAAGCAAGGAATATAGCTCTCTTTCGGTGTTTATGGAATATAAAACAGACGTTGAAGTGTTATTTGAAGTCTCGAAACATTGCTTTTACCCGAAACCAGACGTTGAAAGCATCGTCGTCGCGATAAAGAAAAAGCAGCCGGCGGTTGCCGTCCGGTCCGAGGAGAAGTTTCTTGAATTCATTCGAAAAATCTTCGCTCAAAAACGAAAAACTCTTGTTAATAATATAAACCGCGCTTATGGTTGCGGTAAGGATCGCGTTTTGGAGGCGCTCTCGGGCTTGAATATCCGCCCGGAGATTCGCGCCGAGGATTTGAATTTGCGGGAGATTCGCGACATCTACGCGGATTTATTTGAATCACCTAAATAGCGCGCTTTTCATAAAATAACTTAGGTGATTATAATGACGGTGGCGGTATCCGACTTAGTCGTGGTAATAGGTGATCCGCATGAGATCGTGTATGTTGTTGAAAAGATAACGGAAGGGAAGGTATATATTAGCGGGCTCCATTACCGCGTTCGGAAAATTGTCGCCGCGGACGAAATAATGCCGGCAACGCCGCAGCAGGTCGCTCGCGAACAAAAGAAAACCGACGCTTATTTTCAAAATATTACTAGCGTTCGGAGAAAAAGAAACAAGAACTATTTGCTGGGGAAAATCCTGCATATTGACGGCGATAAAAAATATCTGGACAAATGTTTGGAGTTATACAAATCCGTCGGCATTTTTGCCAACGGAATCACGCTCGCGGAGGAGGAAATCGCCGAGAAAATTCAAAAGTTAATATATGACCTGGCTCCCGACATTATCGTCGTGACCGGTCATGATGTATATAATCAAAAAGGGATTAAAGACCTGGATAATTACAGCAATTCTTATAATTTTATTAAAGCTGTGAGGAAAATCCGGGAAATCAAATCAAGAACCGACACGACGATAGTCGCCGGCGCTTGCCAGTCGCATTTCGAGGCTTTGATCGCCAATGGCGCGGATTTTGCCAGCAGCCCGAAGCGTATCAACATTCACACTTTTGACCCTGCGGTAATAGCGATTAAAACGGCGACCACATCGTTTTCAAAAATAGTAAATTTAAGCGATGCGTTAAGATATATTGACAAGGGGGCTGATGCATTCGGGGGGATCGAGACATTCGGAAAAATGCGTCTTTTTCTTTAAAAATTAACGGCGGGTGATACGGATGACGGTTGCTGAAAAAGGATATGCGAAAATCAATCTCGGACTGGAAGTGATAAAAAGACGTTACGATAGTTATCACGAGTTATCGATGATTATGACAACAATCGATCTGTGCGACGAGTTATATTTCGAAGACGCGCCAAGAGATATTTGCGTTATTAATTACGACCAGCCCGTTAAACGCGATATAAAGGACGACCTGATTTATAAAGCATATGTCGCGCTTAAAGAAAAATACAATATCGAAAAGGGGTTAAAAGTTAGTGTAATAAAAAGAATACCCGAGCAAGCCGGCCTTGGGGGCGGCAGCGCCGACGCCGCCGCGACATTAAGGGCGCTGAACAAATTGTGGAGACTTGGCTTGTCCTTGGACGAGCTAGCGCGATTGGGTTTTCAAATCGGGAGCGACATCCCCTTTTGCATATACAACAAAACGGCGAAAATTAGCGGCCGCGGCGAAAAAATCGAGTTTATCGATGAATGCCCGCGCATAAACTTAGTCTTGGTCTTTCCCGATTTTAAATGCTCGACCGCCGAAGTTTTCTCTTCGTTTCAAATTCATTTGTTAAACAAAGGGAAAACTGATGTTTTGATGCGGGCGATTGCCGGAAACAATATTAATGATATCGCCCGGGCGGTTTTCAATGATTTGGAGCATTCCCTGCATTTCTTAGAAATTAAAACAATAAAGGAAACTCTTGTCGAGTCGGGGGCCTTGGGGGCGTCGATGACCGGGAGCGGCTCGGCGGTTTACGGGTTTTGTCATTCGAATAAGAGCGCGCGAGCGGTCATGCAGAAATTTAAAAAGTTAAGCGAAGGGCGTCTTGATAACGCCGATAAATACGCGCTGATCGTCACGGCCACGCGGTCAGGCAAACGGCCCTACCCGATTGAAAAGGAAAACGACAACGGTAACGAACCGCGCTCGGGAGAAGCGCCCGGATTTGGCGAGACGAAAGCATACGGCATGATTAAGCTTTTTTACAGGCGCGTATTGGATCATTACCAGATGATAGTAACTCCCTTGTGCCTTTATGATAATGTCTACGTGGAAAGAACGGAGCCGAACAAGACGGAAGTGTATTTTGACGGCGTCAAGGACGCTTCGGCGCTGTCGTCGGCCGTGGGAAAAATCGCCGACGTCATCGGTTACGGTTTGCTGGTTAAAATAAAATCCAACGTTGACCGAAGATTTAATTTGATAACCAACGAGAATTATTTATCGGCAATCATTTCAGCGGTCGCGGCGTTGGGGGAGAACGCGGACAATCTTTATCGGTTATTCGATAAAACCGCGCAAATTTACCGTGGTTACCGCACCGCGCTGTATGATTCCAAAACTCGGGAGATTACCGTTTTATGCGACGCCGTTTTTTGTTACGCGGCATTAGTGCCGCTTGGTTTGAATAACTACCGTTCGCCGCGCTACACCAGGCAAATAGATAATAATCCGGCGGAATTAAACGAGATAATAACCGCCATTACCAAAAAGAATTTTTACGAGATGGCTAACGCCGTGTATAACGGCGTCGGCGGTTTTGACGCCCGCAAGATAAACGCGCTCAAGGGGTTTGATTTTTGCGGGCAGTTGGAGGAAATAAGCGTAAACAATCGTGCCGGGGGATTCTTAATCGCGCCCGGCGGGCAATACGCAATCGCGTTATTTCGCTTCAAGAAATACGCGGAGCGATACGTGAATTTTCTAAAGCGGAAATATCGGCTGCAGGGAGTCGTGACCTCGCTAAAAAGCAAAGTCACGCATCAACTCTACGTTAATGTTTATTTAAAGACCGAGACGGAACTCCGGGCAAAGGTCGCCTATATCGAAGAGGATGAAGATTATAATCCGTTTGGCGATTTTCTTCTGGAAGTTGATGGCAAATGGGAAAAACACGGTGAAAGAAAGCAAGTAAAAAAAGTTCCAATAAAGATTAATGTTTCTCCCGCGACCAGGAAAAAAGCCGATCTTGAAGGAATCTTGTATTTGCAAAGCGGCGGCAGTATCTTCAAACAATATGACTTTATCGATATTGCCGACTACTTTAAAAAATACTTTCATAATAAATATATCGTTTTAGTGATTGATGGCAAAATAATACCGGTTAAATTCGACGTTGCTCATTTGCCGCATATTTTGGGGATGCATTACCTAGACCCCTCGATCCAAGGGCGGAAAGGATTTGAAAAGTTAGAAA
>DGED01000024.1:0-6626 GCA_002385755.1 Caryophanales bacterium UBA3935
CAAATAAAAGATTTTGTTTGACATTTGGCGATTTCTTTAGTATAATAATACGGGAATAATGTATCATAGTGGAAAGAAGAAGTGCCCACTTCTCACCCGATTGACTTGCGTTAATGGGTAAATGTCACTGTAAAAAGAGCGTAGTTTTTTTATGTGATTGAAAAGTGGGTAAATCGAACCCGCTTTTTTCTTTTTACTATGTAAAAATAACAGAAGAGGAGGTGAATAGTTTATTAGTAAATCGTTAGAACGGAAAAGCGAAGCTTTAATCAACGAAAACATTAAAGCTCCGGAAGTATTGGTAGTTAATGAAAAGGGCGAATCTTTAGGAGTTAAACCAATTGACATAGCTCGCAGGATGGCCGAGGAAGTAAATTTGGATTTGGTTTGCGTCGCTCCGAATGCGAAAATACCGGTTTGTCGCTTTATGGATTACAGTAAGTTCCGCTACGAACAACAAAGAAAGGCAAGAGAGTCGCGGAAGAATCAAAAGATTGTTACCCTTAAGGAAATTTGGGTTTCTCCGGTTATCAGCGCTAATGATTTTGAGACGAAATTGAAAAACGGACGGCGCTTTTTGTCCGAAGGAAACAAGTTGAAAATCACGTTGCGTTTTGTTCGGAGAATGCGAATGTTAAGCAACGAAAATGACTACATGCAAATACTCAACAACTTTATTGAAAGAACGCAAGATATAGCTTATGTTGAGTCGCGGCCATCTTTGGAAGGCAGAAACATGTCAGTTATTTTAAGTCCTAAAAAAGATAAATAGAAAAGGAAGTGTATTTTTATGCCTAAAATGAAAACACATCAGGCCACGAAAAAAAGAATTAAAATTACCGCCAGCGGTGTGATTATGCGAGGCCGTCCGGGCACTAGTCATTTGGCGCCGGGTAAAACGCAAAAACGCATCCGTAAATTGAGAAAGCAGTCGGCTGTTTCCCGTTCCGATTTGGGTCGGATCAAGCAGCAGGTTGCGAATATTGCTCTGAATAAGTAGAAGGAGGAAAGTTTATGCCAAGAACAAAAGGCGGAGTAGTTACGCGCAAAAGAAGAAAGAAAATATTGAAATTAGCAAAGGGCTATTATGGTTCCAAACATACCCTTTACCGGACCGCTAACCAGCAGGTTATGAAATCTTTGGTTTACGCATATCGCGATCGCCGCAGGAGAAAAAGAGATTTTCGGCGTCTGTGGATCGCCCGGATTAACGCCGGGGCCCGGCTTAACGGTTTGTCATACAACCAGCTTATGCACGGGTTAAAAAAAGCGAAGATCGAAATCAACCGGAAAATGCTTGCCGATATCGCCGTTAACGACGCTACGGCTTTCTCCAGCATCTGCGATAAAGCAAAAAAACAACTTGCGAAATAACACTGCGTTTTCGTGGTGTTTTTTTCTTATTAATGAATAAACTAATACCGGAAATCTTTTTCTCAATTGCTTTTCCGCATTCGCTATGATATAATTAAATAAATTTAAGACCGATAAGGAATTAAATATGTTTAACAATCTTGCAAATATACTAGAAAGACCGAAAATGGTTCGTTTCAAACAATTATTTAAGTCTTACATCGACAGCGATTTTTACATTATAACTGTGATGGCGGCCGCCGTGTTAAATTGGAAATTACAGACGATGGCCGTCATTTTAACCGTAGGACTGATTCATTTTTTATTGATTCTATTATTTGACATCAATCGGATACGGTTTATCCCGTTGGTCGCGGCCGCGATCATATCCCTGCGTTTGGAGAATATCCCCGATTATTTGTGGCCGGCCGTTGGGGCAAGTATTATCGTTTTTCCGCTCCTTGTATACGATTTATATCGGAAAAAGGTCAATTATAATAATAAGATCTTTGTCGGAATGGTGTTTTTGCTAATCGCGATGGGTTTTTCTTTTGTTAACGCCCCGGACTTCATCACGCCGCTGATGGGATTTGCGATGATGTTTTTTTATACCTTTCTGTTCCTTTATTTTTTCAATAAAGTCACGGAAAAGGAAACGCTTGAGGAAAACCGACAGTATTTGGCCCGGTCGTTGAATTATATGGTGCTCGCGATCTTCGTCGAGGTTTTGCTTTTTATGATTGAAACCAAAGCCTTTGCCGATCTGGCCGATTTTGTTTCCGATAAGAATATCAAGCTCGGTTGGGCGATAACGAATTTCATCGCCATGATTTTGCTGATGATTATCCCGTTATCGGTTTATTACTATATAAAAAACCAGAAAAAGCATTATCTCTTGCTTTTTGTTTTAATCGAGCTCGCGCTTTTATTTTTGATGATGTCGCGCGGCGCTTACCTGGCGATTTTAATTACGGCCATTCCCTTCGTGGTTAAATTCACGTCCGACATCAAGGACAAGGTGTTGTTCACGAAAATATTTCTAATTTCGTTCGCCGTGGTCCTGCTCATTACCCTAACGATTCTGATTCCGAAAGAAATAGTCAAGAATTATTTCGCCGCGCTTGACAAGCGGGGCATATCGCTAACCGGCCGGCAGATTCTTTATAAGATCGGAATCATTGTGTTCAAACAATACCCGCTTTTCGGCGGCGGCGTTTACACGTCGCAGTTTTATATTTCCCGCGTCTCCGAATCCGTTTATTATCATAACTACTTAATTCAGACTCTTGCCACAATCGGCATCATTGGGCTCGCGGCTTTCTTGTATTATCTGTATCAGATATTGCGGGGGGTAACGCGCAGGCACGATTACAATATTTACGTCTTTTTTATCGTTTTGAATATGATGGTTCACGGGCTCTTTGACACCACGTTTTATAATCCCTTGGTAATGGTGATGTTTTCGTGCATATTACCGTTGCTGAGCATGGAAAACAATAATCACGCGCCTCTTCCTTTGGCGCAAAAGGAGAAAAATAATGTTTGTAGTTAAGGTGCGAGGGGAGGAATATCGGTTCGACGAGAAAATCGTTCTTAAAGACCTCGCCAAGCAATTGGGCATTAAATGTTATGTTGCCACCGTCAACAACCGGTTGCGAGAGTTAAATTATTATATTAATTACGACTGCGAAGTCGAGTTTTTGGACTTGGATAACTTTGACGCCGTCAGGGTTTACGAGACGAGCCTGCGTTATTTGATTATTATGGCGCTTGAGCGCCTTTACCCGGAAATCCGGGTCCGTTTCAGTCAAAGCGTGTCCCGCTCGCTCGCCTGTCATGTCGAGGGTATCAAGGAAAAAGTAGACGCGAAATTTATCGAGACGCTGGAAGCGGAAATGCGCGCGATTGTCGCCGCTGATTACCATATCGAACGGAAAAAATTATCGCGGGAAGAAGCGAACAAGATTTACAGCGCCAAAGGCTATCACGACAAAAACGAGATTATTAAATACCGGACCGAAGACACGGTCAACGTTTACCAATGCCAGGATTATATCAATTATATGTTCGGTTACATGGTTCCCTCGACCGGTTACCTGGAGCGCTTTAAACTTCATTTGTATCACCCGAGTTTTATCGTCCAGTATCCCCGTGCCGAGTTAGGAGGGAAAATCCCGCCGTTTGAGGATTCCCCGTCTTTCGGCCGGATGCTTCGCCAGGCGCGGGAGTGGTCCGCGCTTTGCGAAGCCGACACAATCGCTCACTTAAACAATCATGTCGAGAACAAAACCGTTGTCGATCTCGTGCAGATGTGCGAAATGAAGCATAATAATATGCTTGCGGAGCTGGGGCTGAAAATTAAGGAGGAAATCGGCGACATCCGCTTGATCGCAATCGCCGGCCCGTCGTGCGCGGGGAAAACCACGTTTTCCAAAAGACTGCGCATCGAACTTATGACCAGAGGCATTCGCCCGGTGCAAATATCGATCGACGATTATTATCTGAACCGCGAGCAGGCGCCGCTTGACGCCCACGGGAATCCCGACTTGGAGCATATCGAGGCCTTGGACATTGATTTGTTCAATCGGCATTTACTCGCCTTGGTTCAGGGAGAGGAAGTGGAGATCCCTCATTTTGATTTCCGTCTCGGCAAGCGCGTTCCCGGCTATAAATTGCAAATCGACGAGAAAACCCCGATTATTATCGAAGGAATTCACGCCTTGAACGAGCGGCTGACGGCCGCGATTCCCAAACACCAGAAGTTTAAAATCTATATCAGCCCGACGGCGCAGATCAATATCGATAACCACAACCCGATTATCGCGTCGGAAATCAGGATGTTGAGGAGAATCGTCCGCGACGCGAAATTCCGGAAAACCCCGCCGTCGGAGACGTTTTCGATGTGGGCTTCGGTACGGCGCGGGGAATTCACCTGGATCTATCCTTACCAGGAAGAAGCGGATTATATCTTTAATTCCGAGCTGACTTACGAGCTTGGGGTCATGAAAAAATACGCCCTGCCCGTTTTGGAAAGCATCGATCGGAACAACGAGTTTTTTATTCCCGCCAACCGGTTGGTCAAGTTTTTAAAATACTTCAAGGACATCGACGATGGTTTCGTTCCCTGCAACTCGTTGCTTAGGGAATTTATCGGCGGGAGTTGTATATTAAGGAGGTAGTTAAATGAAAAATAACATTTATGATTTTTCCGAGAATATCTTTAAAATCGTCGGCAAGGATTCTGCTTTGCTCGCCGCGGGCACGATTTCAAACTTTAACGTTATGACCATCGGTTGGGCGACTTTGGGCGTGCTTTGGAGCAGGAACGTCTTGATTTGTTTCGTTCGCCCGTCCCGTTATACTTATGAGTTCATGGAAAAATCGGACGTGTTTACCGTTTCGTTTTACGACGAATCATACGACAATAAACTTCGTTATCTCGGCTCGCATAGCGGCCGCGACGAGGACAAAGTGAAAAAATGCAATCTCACCCCTGTGAAGGCCGGCGATGGGGTTACTTTCGAGGAAGCGCGGCTGACCTTTGTGTGCAAAAAATTATATTATCAGGATCTTGACAAGGATCTAATTCCCGCCGCGGTCAAGGTGCGTTATTATCCGAAAGATGACTATCACCGGGCGTACGTAGGCGAGATTATCGATTATCTGAAAAAATAATTGGTTTTTCAGCCAATTATTTTTTTTATTTTTGGTTATGGCGTCGCCGATTGGTTAAAATATAAAAAAACGCGCGGTGAATGAGATGACAAACGAGTTAATCAATAAACTTTTCGGCGACAGAAGGCCTTGGCCGTTGCTGATATATCCGGGAATTTCCCTGCTTAAAATCACGCTTTCGGAATTACTTTCTTCCCCGTTAAACCAAGCGCTGGCGATGAAAACGATCGCCGATAAATGTTCCTTTAACGCCGTTATCGGCGTTATCGACGCGACAATCGAAGCAGAGGCTTTCGGGGCAAAAGTAAGTTTTTTCGAGGACCGCTTGCCGTATGTAAGCGGTCGGGTAAGGCCGGAGGAAATCAAGGGGTTGCGGGCGCGGGCTCTCGGCGCGGGGAGAGAGGAGATTATTCTTAAAGCCGCCGGCAAGGCGAAAGCGATAATCGACGAGCGCGCCGTTATCGCCGGGGTGAGCGGGCCGCTCACCGTCGCGAGGGAACTTTTGGGGGAAGCGGAAATAACGATTTTGGGGCATGAAAGACCGGAAGTTCTCGATAAACTCATTGAGAAAATAACGCTCTATCTGAAAGAGTACGTGAGAGCGATAAAAGAATCCGGCGCGGATGGGATTTTTATCAACGAACCCGCCGCCGGCGAGGTTGACGCGGACTTGTGCGAGCGGTTTTCTTCCCGGCCGCTGCGAGAATTGGTCGCCGGCTGCATGGATCCCGGTTTTTTAGTCATCTATCATAATTGCGGGAACGTTTTGCTCGCGGCGGAAAGCATAGCGGGAATCGGCGCCGATATCTATCATTTTGGTCCCGGCGTTGACGTCAGGGAAATGTTAAAGGCGATGCCGCCGGGAAAGATCGTCATGGGAAATGTCGATCCAGACGCGTTCGCGAAAGAAGACGCCACCGCGATTATCCACGCTACCCGCGATTTGCTTTCGCGTTGCGTCGGCTATGATAATTTTATCCTTTCCTCGGGTCGCGCGCTCCCGCCCGAAACGCCTTGGAAAAATATTGACGCCTTTTTCCGCGCCGCGGAAGTTTACGGGCGTTAATTAGAATAATCAAATAAAAATATTTAACTCACAAAAAACAAGGCTATTTATGATCAAAGAGATAAGATATAATCATAAGTAACCTTGTTTTTACTGTATTAGCATGACAAAATAAGATGAGAAAAATCATCGGTTTTTTCGGGGTATTTCTTAGTTTTAAAAAATTATTCTTGGCTTATTTTTCCCGTCAATATTTTCTCTATCTCCTCGGGGCTTATGTAGGTTAGTATTTTTTGAAAGATAAGAAGATAAATCTCTGTTTATTGATTTTTTTAATCCTTCTCAGCTTCGGTTTTCAAAAATCGGTTTCGCTACCTTCAATATCGATAAACACAACTTGTTTATAATGCTTAAGTTATTGTATGCGATCGGATCCATCGTTTTATTAGCATCTTCGTCAAATTCCATATCCAAGCGCCGATGCAAGAGATTCTCGCCATCCCATCGCTCTTTAATCGCCTCTGCCGCGGTTTGAAGATTATTCAATGTCGTCCCAAAATACCTCGTTTCCGGATGATTTTCGCGAAACGCT
>DGED01000024.1:6797-18845 GCA_002385755.1 Caryophanales bacterium UBA3935
GCATGATCCATCATGCCTACAATCCGGTCGATTTCGTCCTGAACCGACATTTTCTCTTCCTTTATTTTCACTTCCGGGAAAAGAACGGAAATATAATGCTTATCATATTCCCTTAAGTCGTTATCAAAGAAGTATTTAAGGATCGCAAGCGACAATAATTTCTTATGTTTCGAAGGATATCTTTTGATCAATCCTTTGATAATCCTTCGGCAACTGGAAAAGATAAAAGCGGTAAGGCCAAAGCGCTTTGCGTGATATTCGACTTTCTTGGGCCTTGGAGGAATCAATCCTTCCTCGGTAATCCGACCCAAGTATTTGTCCGTGAATTTCTTGACCTTTCCGTTCATCCTTTCCGAATGAACTTGGTAAAGATAATACCTTCCGCGAATGCATCTAATCTCCCGACCATTGCCTTTATGCTTTAGAACCCAGTCGGGATAATCCTTAAGAGCCATGAATACGCAAGACTTTTCGTTTCCTTTATTAGTAAAATTGATTCGGTTATTCTAATTGCGTCTTCGTTTGTATTGACAAAACTCGCGTTTATCGGTAAACTATTATTGGCGATATCAATAAATCATAAACCTGCCGCATCAAACACTAATTTTAGAAACGCAAGGAGGAGTAGCAATAGATGAGATCAGGCGGCATTTTACTTCATATCAGTTCGTTGCCGGGAGAATACGGCATCGGCTCTTTGGGCGCCGAAGCGTTTAAGTTCGTCGATTTTTTAGAAAAAGCCGGTCAGAAATACTGGCAGGTGTTGCCCTTGGGGCCGACCTCTTACGGCGACTCGCCTTATCAGTCTTTTTCCGCTTTCGGCGGTAACCCCTATTTTATCGATCTAAACTTGCTTATCGAAGAAGGGCTTCTTACCCCCGGGGATTGCCAACCGTTGGCGGCCGCGCCGGCAGATAAAGTCGATTACGCTCATCAGTACCGTCATCGCGTCCCGGTATTAAAAAAAGCTTTTCAACGGTTTTCCGCCGACGCCGGGTTCGAGAAATTCAAGAAAAAACATCGTCATTGGCTTGACGACTATGCCTTGTTCATGGCGATCAAATCTTTGAAACCGGAAGTCGACTGGTCGAAGTGGGATTATCCTTACAGAATTCGCAGTAAAAAAGCGCTGGCGGATTTTTTGAACGAACGCGAAGACGAGGTCGAGTTTTGGAAATTTGTCCAGCACATGTTTTTCCGCCAATGGTTCCGGCTTAAGGCTTACGCCAACGAACGCGGCATAAAAATCATCGGCGACATGCCGATTTACGTTTCTTATGATTCCGCCGATGTTTGGTCGCAGCCGGAATACTGGCTGCTTGACGAGCGCCGCTGCCCGGAGGTCGTGGCCGGGGTTCCGCCCGATCTTTATTCGGAAACCGGCCAATTATGGGGCAACCCGATTTATGATTACGAGGCGATGGAAAGCGACGGTTTTTCCTGGTGGATAAGAAGAATAAAAAACGCCCTCGAGATGTTTGACGTCGTCAGGATCGATCATTTCCGCGGGTTTGAATCGTTCTACACGGTCCGCGCCGACGCGCGCGACGCCCGGGAAGGGCGCTGGTTTAAGGGCCCGGGCTATAAATTGTTCGCCCGGGTTAAAGAAGAGTTGGGCGAGGCCGAAATTATTGCCGAGGATTTGGGGTTTATGACGCCCGAGGTGCATGAGTTGCGCGAGGCTTGCGGTTTTCCGGGCATGAAGATCCTGCAATTCGGTTTTGATCACAAAACCGACAGCGAATACGCCCCGCATAACTACACGCGTAACGCCGTCGTCTACCCCGGCACGCATGACAATTCCACCTTGAGGGGGTGGCTTAAAACCCTAAGCAAAGAAGATTATAAGTATTTTTGTAAATATATGCAGGTCAGGGGGCGCGGCCGGCGGGCGGTTCGCCGGGCGATCTCCGCCTGCCTGGGGTCGATCTGCCGTCTGGCGATTATCCCGATTCAGGATTATTTGTTCTTGGACGATCGCGCCCGTTTTAACTGCCCGTCCACTCTGGGAGGAAACTGGGTGTGGCGCCTGCGGCCCAAAGCCTTGAGCGATAAACTGGCCGCCCGAATTCGCGGCCTGACCGAATTATACCGGCGATAAGAAGCGCTCCTGCCTTTATATTTATTGCCTAAAACGGCAATTTATTGTATAATGTTATTGGCTAGGAGACTTTATGGAAAAATTCAGACTCGATTTTCATTACCGTTTTTCGTCACGGGCATATCGATACTTGGGGAGCCATTATACGATTAAGAACGGCCGGCCGGTCGTGACTTTTCGCGTTTATGCTCCCCATGCTGAGTTTGTATCGGTAGTCGGGGATTTCAATGATTGGAATACCGCCTCCCACCCGATGACGAAAGTAACCGCCGAGGGTATTTGGGAAGCGGTTATCGAAGACGCGCCCGTTTACGCGAATTATAAATACTACATAACGAATAAAGGCCGGGATTTTTTTAAGCAGGACCCTTATTCCTACCATAACGAGACCGACGGCAATACCTGCTCGAAAGTGTACGATCTTTCGGGGTTTCGGTTCACCGACGACGAGTGGATGGAAAAACGCGACCGGGAACCGGTATACAGTAAACCGGTCAATATTTACGAGGTTCACCTCGGTTCCTGGCGCCGTTATCCCGGAGGCGAGCCGTTCGATTACCGGAAGATCGCGGAGGAGCTTATCCCGTACGTAAAGGATATGGGATATACCCATATCGAGATCATGCCGGTAATGGAACACCCGTTTTCGGGCTCGTGGGGCTACCAGGTTACCGGGTATTACGCCGTCACGTCCCGTTACGGCACCCCCGCCGATTTTATGTACTTGGTAAACGAGGCGCACAAAAACGGCATCGGCGTCATTCTCGATTGGGTTCCGGCGCATTTCCCGAAAGACGATTTCGGTCTAATCGAATTTGACGGCGGCTACGTTTACGAGGACCCGCACCCGTTGCGCATGGAGCATAAGGGCTGGGGGACGCGATCCTTTAATTATGCCAAACCCGAGGTCAAATCTTTCCTGATTTCCAACGCCGTTTTTTATTTTGATAAATATCATATCGACGGCTTGCGCGTCGACGCCGTCGCCTCGATGCTCTATCTCGATTATGACAGGACGGAATGGGAAGCGAACATTCACGGCGGGAACCACAATCTCGAGGCGATCGATTTTCTCAAGCAACTTAACACCGAGGTGTTTGGGCTTTTCCCCGGGGCGATGATGATCGCCGAGGAGTCGACCGCGTTTCCCCGCGTCACGAAACCCGTTCATTACGACGGTCTCGGTTTTAACTTCAAATGGAACATGGGGTGGATGAACGACACGTTGTCTTATATTTCCACCGACCCGGTTTTTCGCAGCCATAATCATCGGCAGCTGACTTTTTCCTTTTATTACGCCTTCAGCGAAAACTTTATCCTGCCGATTTCCCATGACGAGGTCGTTCACGGGAAAAAATCGATCCTCGACAAAATGCCGGGCGATTACTGGGAAAAATTCGCCAACTTCCGGGCATTCTACGGTTATATGATGACCCATCCGGGGAAAAAACTTAATTTCATGGGATATGAGTTCGGGCAGTTTATCGAGTGGGATTACCGCCGCGAATTAGACTGGCTCTTGCTTAAATATCCGGCGCACCGGAAACTGCGCCGCTATATCCGCGACTTGAACCGGTTTTATCTAAAAAATGAGAGTCTATGGAAGAACGACTTTTCCTGGGAGGGGTTCCGGTGGATCGAAAGCGACGACGCCGGAAGAAACGTAATCAGTTTTCTCCGAATCGCCGGGAAGAGCGAGCTTTTGATCGTCGTAAATTTTGCGGGCATCGGCTGGGAGCGTTACCGACTGGGGGCGCCTTCGGGTCGTTATCGCGAGGTATTCTCGAGCGACCGCCGGATTTACGGCGGCGCGGGGACGGCGAACGGGACGGTTTCGACCGAGGCGGTTCCGAGCCACGGCTATCCCGAGTCGCTCGTTATTAACATTGGGAAATTATCGTTTATCGTACTTAAAAAGATGGGAAAGGAATAGATATGATAAGAAAAAAAGAATGCGTCGCCATGATTTTGGCCGGGGGTCAGGGAAGCCGGTTGCACGCCCTTACCGATCGGTTGGCGAAACCGGCCGTCACGTTCGGGGCAAAATACCGAATTATCGATTTTCCGCTTTCCAATTGCGTCAACTCGGGAATCGACACCGTCGGCGTCCTTACCCAGTACCAGCCGCTGATTTTAAACGAGTATATCGGCAACGGCAAGCCTTGGGATTTGGACCGAAATTTCGGCGGCGTTCATATTTTACCGCCGTACCAGGGAAAAAACAAAATCGATTGGTATCGGGGCACGGCCAACGCGATTTATCAGAATATCCACTTTTTGAAACGTTACGATCCCGAATATGTTTTGGTTTTGTCCGGCGACCATATTTATAAAATGGATTACGGGAAAATGCTTCGCTTTCATAAGCAAAACGACGCCGCCCTGACGATCGCGGTCATCAATGTCCCGCTATCGGAAGCGAGCCGCTTCGGAATTATGAACACCGACGAGGTCGGCCGGGTAATTAGTTTTGAGGAGAAACCGAAAAACCCGAAAAGCACGAGAGCGTCGATGGGAATCTACATTTTCGACGCAGCCGTCCTGTACCGTCACTTGGAAGAAGACGAGGCCAATCTTTTTTCCGCCCACGATTTCGGGAAGAACATCATCCCGAGGATGGTGGAAGAAGGCGAAGCCGTCTACGCGTACGAATTCAACGGGTATTGGAAGGACGTCGGTACGGTCGCGAGCCTTTGGGAAGCGAACGCCGACTTGTTGGGCGAAAATCCCGCCTTCAACCTTTATGACCCCGACTGGCGGATCTACTCGCGCAATTTCGCCTTACCGCCCCAGTTTATCGCGGACGGGGCCAAAATTGAGAACTCGATTATTACCGAGGGTTGTTATATCGAGGGAACGGTTATTGATTCGCTGCTTTCCAACAACGTGCGCGTCGAAAAAGGCGCGGTCGTCAAGGACACAATAATTTTCGCAAACACCGCGGTTGAAGCGGGGGCGACCGTTAATTACGCGATTATCGACGAGAACGTGACGATTAAAAAGAACGCCGTCGTCGGCGCGGAAAGAGGGGAGAACGCGCCGATTACGCTCGTCGCTCACAACGTCACGATCGGCGAGGACATGACCGTACCGGCGGGGGAAATAATAGAAAAGGATCTCGTGCTGTAAGATGAATATACTCGGTTTGATATTTTCCAATATCCACAACAAGGAATTGTTCGAAGTCACGCGCCGGCGGACGATTGCTTCAACGCCGATCGGCGGCCGTTACCGCTTGATTGATTTCGCGTTGTCCAATATGGTGAATTATAATATCACCCGCATCGGCATCGTCACCAAGCATAATTACCAGTCGCTGATGGACCATATCGGTTCCGGGAAGGACTGGGATTTGGCCCGGAAAAACGGCGGAATCGTAATCCTCCCCCCGTTCGGCGTCAGCGCCGACTTTTACAACACCCGGCTCGAGGCGTTAAAAAGCATTATCAGCTTTATTAATTCCTCGCGCGCCGACTATGTCGTCCTGACCGACTGCTACGCCGTCGCGAATCTTGATTACCGCGACATCTTCAACCAGCATTTCGCGACCGGCGCCGACATAACTTTCGTCTATCGCGAGTGCGACGTCACTCCGGACGATTACATGCCGGTGAACGTCCTTACCCTTGACGACGACGGCCGGATTACCAATATGTCGATTTATCAAACTTTTGCCGGTCACGCCAAGGTGTCGGCCGATACATGGGTGATGAAAAAATCTCTTCTCCAGTCGCTCGTTCTTGACGCGATCAACCGCAATCTCCGCAGTTTCAACCGCGACATCATCAGTCATAATCTTGACGTCCTCAAGGTCTACGGCTACCGTTTTGACGGCTATTTCGGGAACATTAGCTCGCTTGACAGTTATTATAAAATCAATATGAAACTTTTGGATCCGAAAGTGCGGGCGGAACTGTTCCAGCAGCCGCGCCGACCAATCTATACTAAAGTGCACGATTCCGCCCCGACAAAATACGGCGTCGCCGCCGAGATCACGAATTCGCTCGTCGCCGACGGTTGCGAGATCGAGGGCCGGGTCGAGAACTCAGTAATCTTTCGCGGCGCGAAAATCGGCAAAAACGCGGTTGTAAAAAACTCGATATTGATGCAAAATACATATGTTGCGGACGGGGCCGTCCTTGATCACGTGATAACCGACAAAAACGTGAAAATTATCAACAAAAAAGAAATAATCGGCGATGAGAACCGGTTGGCTTACATCGTGAAAGATGGTGTCGTATGAAACAAAAACAAGTTTTGTTTGTTGTGGCTGAATGCCAAAACTTTGCCCAGACGGGCGGGCTCGCGGAAGTCGCCGGCAGCCTGCCGAAAGCCGTTAACGGTTTGACGCGCGCCTATAAAGTCCGGGTTATCATGCCTTTATATAAGGCGATTATCGATAAATACGGGAAAAAGTTGAAATTCCTGGGCTCGACGACCGTCGCTCTCGCCTGGCGCAATCTCTATTGCGGGGTCTATACGCTTAAGCTTGACAAGGTCGATTATTATTTTATCGATAACAAATATTACTTTGACCGTGACGAGATTTACGGCCATTATGACGACGGCGAGCGCTTTGCTTTTTTCTCAAAAAGCATTTTCGACGTTTTTCCGATTATCGGCTTTGTTCCGGATATTATTCACGCCCATGATTGGCACGCGGCGCTGGCTAATATTTATCTTGATATCCTGCACAAGAAAAACGGGCGCTTTACCGACATAAAATCGGTTTTTACGATTCATAATATCCAATACCAGGGGATTTTCGATCTCCCGTTTTCCGACGATGTTTTAGGCATTGATTCGACGTATTGTGAAATAATTGAATATAACGGGTTGATTAATTTGCTTAAGGGCGCGATCGTCTGCAGCGACGCGGTCACGACCGTGAGCCCGCGCTATGCCCGGGAGATCACGACCGCTTATTACGCCCACGGCTTGGAAAACATCACCCGCCTGCATAATAAAAAAATCACCGGCATCATCAACGGCATTGACGTTGATTTTTATAACCCGGAAACCGATAAGAATTTCGCGGCCAACTATACCGCCGAGACTTTCGAACGGAAGGCGGAAAACAAGCAGGCGCTGCGGGAAAGTCTTAAACTCGCTTCCGATTCCGACACCCCGCTTATTTGCATCATTAGCCGTCTCGTCGCGCACAAAGGGCTTGATCTTGTGGTCGAGCAGTTCGACGAGATTATGAAAGAAGACGTTCAGATGGTCATTTTGGGCCGCGGGGACGAATATTATCAGGACCGCTTCCGGGAATTCATGAACCGTTACCCGGGAAGGGTGAGCACTTTAATCACGTTTGACATCAACCTTTCGAAAAAAATCTACGGGAGCGCCGATTTCCTGTTGATGCCCTCGAAAGCGGAACCCTGCGGATTAAGCCAGATGATCGCGAGCCGTTACGGGACGATTCCGATCGTCCGGGCCGTCGGCGGCCTGTACGACACGATCAAACCCTATGACGGGGAAGAAGGCGGCGGTTTTGTATTCCGCGAGTATAGCGGCGTCGAAATGACGGCCGCGATCCGCGAGGCGCTCCGGTTATACCGGGACCGGGAAAAACACGCGGAACTCGCGAAACGGATTATGAGACGGGACTTCAGCTGGAACGTATCGGCCAAGTCTTATTTGGAGTTATATAAGGAACTGTTAAAGACCAAGTAATTTTGCTTAAGGAGACATGATGACTAGACATAATATAAATGAAATGGTTGACGATTTTCTAGCAAAAACCTACGGCATTCAATTGCAAGACGCCGATATCGACCAGTTATTCCGCGCCTGCGCGACCGCCGTCAACGATATTTTAAGGTCGCTCAGACGCAATTACAATGCCAAAGTCAAGGAACAAAAAGGCCGGCGCGTCTATTATTTATGCATGGAGTTTTTGGTCGGAAAATCGTTAAAAAACCATATTCATAATTTGGGACTCGTAAAAGAATTTCAGGAGCTGCTTAAACCCTTGGGGTATAGCCTCGAGGACTTATACGAATACGAGCCCGACGCCGGGCTTGGAAACGGCGGTCTGGGCCGCCTGGCGGCCGCTTATCTTGACGCCCTCGCGACCGGCGGTTACCCGGCGATGGGGTTTTCCCTGCGTTACGAATACGGCCTATTTAAACAGAAAATCATTAACGGCTGGCAGACGGAACTGCCGGACGTTTGGCTTCCCGTCGGCGAGGTTTGGCTCACGCCGCGCGAGGATAAAGGCTGTATCGTCCGCTTCGACGGCGTCGTCGAGGAAAAAACGATCAACGGCCGCGTCGTTTACGAACACCGCGATTACCGGGAAGTCGAGGCGGTGCCCTACGATATGATGATTTCCGGCGCGGGGAGCGAGGCCATCAGCGTTTTGCGATTATGGCGGAGCACAAACGTCAAAAAATTCGATATCGGCCTGTTTTCCCAGGGCGACTACACGAAAGCGATGCAGGAATACAACAAGGCGGAACTAATCACCAAGGTTTTGTATCCGACCGACGATCATTACCAGGGCAAGACTCTCCGCCTGAAACAACAATATTTCCTCGTGAGCGCCTCGGTCCAGACGATTGTCCGCGACCATATCCGCTATTACGGCGACGTGAGGACTTTGCCGAAGCACGTGGCGATCCATATTAACGACACCCATCCGGCGTTATGCGTCCCGGAACTTATCAGAATTTTGATCGACGATCACCAACTCGATTTTGACGAGGCCTGGGACATCACGCGCAAGGTGATCGCTTATACCAATCACACGGTAATGGCGGAAGCGCTCGAAAGTTGGGCCGAGGACTTAATCGCCCGCAAACTGCCGCGGATCTATCTAATCCTCAGGCAGATTAACGAGAAATTCTTAAACGAAGCCCGCTGCCACGGATTCGACAACGGCCGCCTGGGGGAAATCTCGATTTTCGCCGATAATCATATTCGGATGGCGAATCTTTCCGTCGCCGCCTCGCACGCGGTAAACGGCGTTTCCAAACTGCATAGCGATATCATAAAAGAAAAAGTGTTTCGAAGTTTCTATCTGCTGTCGCCGGAAAAGTTTACGAACGTTACCAACGGTATCACTTACCGGCGTTGGCTGAACCAGTCCAATCCCCTGCTCGCGGAGTTTTTGGACGAACTTATCGGCCGCGATTATTATCGCGACGCTTCCGAACTCAAAAATCTTTTACGTTATCGCGATGACGACGCGGCGCTTTCGCGGCTTGAGAACATTAAATATCAAAACAAGTGCCGGCTCGCGAAGTACCTTTACCGCAAGCACGGGATCGTAATCGACCCGAAAACGCGTTTTGACGTCCACATTAAGAGAATTCACGAATATAAGCGGCAGCTTTTAAACGCTCTAAAAATAATCTTGCTTTTAACGGAACTTGAGGAAAACCCGAACATGTCGGTAACGCCGCAGACCTATATTTTCGGCGGAAAGGCCGCTCCCGGGTATTTTGCGGCTAAGGAAATTATCGAGCTCATCAATTATATCGCCGCGGAGATAGACAAGAATTCCTATATCCGCGAAAAACTAAACGTCGTATACGTCGAGGATTATAACGTGTCGGTCGCGGAGATATTAATACCGGCCGCCGAGGTGAGCGAGCAAATATCGCTCGCCGGCAAAGAGGCGAGCGGGACCGGGAACATGAAATTCATGATTAACGGCGCCTTGACCTTCGGCACCCTCGACGGCGCGAACGTCGAGATTTATCAGGAAGTCGGCCCCGAAAACATCTTTCTTTTCGGGATGAAAGCCGACGAAGTCGAGGCCTTGTGGCAGCGCGGATACAACGCGAGCGAGTATTACGTCAATTCCCCGCAAATCATGAAGGTCATCGACCGGCTGAACTGCGGTTTTAACGGCAAGTCTTTCGATAACATTACCCGCTATCTGCTTCACAACTACCCGGTATCCGACCCCTATATGTGTCTTGCCGATTTTCATTCTTATGTCGACGTCTACCGGGAAATGGACCGCGTTTACCAGGATAAGAGGAGATGGAATCAGATGGCGCTCGAAAACATTGCGAAAGCGGGTATCTTTTCCGCCGACCGCAGCGTCGCCGAGTACGCGAAAAATATCTGGCGTTTAAAGAGTGTTAAATAATGAGCGATATTTTGTATAACCCGTGTTTGCCGGAACACAAGCGCCCGGTGGGCGCGGTAAAGCGCGGCGAGGACATCGTCGTCACCGTAAAAATTACCAAGCGGTATTCGCTTTTCGACCTGAAACTCCGCGTTTACGGGGATGACGGCGATTTGGCTTTCGAAAAACCGCTTGACCGGACCGAAAGCGAGGGCGGCTATCGTTATTACCAGACCGTCTTTCGCATTCCCGCCGCCGGCCTTTACTGGTATTGCTTTTCGTTTTCGGACGTTTACGGGCGGCACTATATCGGCGCCGGGCATGAGCTTGACGCCGTCCTTACCGATAGCCCGCCCGATTGCTGGCAACTCACGGTCTGCGGCGAGTTTTCCGGTTCGCTGTCGCGGTTTAAGGGCCGGACGATGTATCAAATCATGGTCGACCGGTTCTATCGGGGACGCGAGACGCCGATTCGTCCCGGGGTTGTTTTTCACCGCGATTGGAACGAACTTCCCGAATATCGGCCCGTCCGCGGAAAAATATTGAACAACGATTTTTTCGGCGGGAACCTCAGCGGCGTTACCGCGAAACTTGATTACCTGAAGTCGCTTTCGGTCGGAATCATTTATCTGAACCCGATTTTCGAGGCGGCGAGCAATCATAAATACGACACGGGGGATTATTTAAAGATCGACGCGATGTTTGGCGACGAGAACGATTTTATCGAGCTCTGCCGGGAAGCGCGGGCGCGCGATATTTTGATCATCCTCGACGGGGTTTTCAACCATACCGGCGACGACAGCGTCTATTTCAATAAATACGGCCGCTACCCCGGCCTGGGGGCGTATCAATCGCTTGAATCGCATTATTTTTCCTGGTTCAAATTTATTAACCACCCCGACGAGTACGAGTCGTGGTGGGGGATAAATACCCTGCCGAGCGTGAATCAAGACAATCCCGAGTGGCTGGAGTTTATCGCCGGCAAAGACGGCGTGATCGCCAAATGGCTAAGGCTCGGCGCCGCCGGTTTTCGTCTTGACGTTATCGACGAGCTTAACGATCGGTTTCTTGACTTGATTTACCGTCGCGTTAAGGCGGTCGATCCGGAAAACATCGTCATCGGAGAGGTGTGGGAAGACGCCTCGAACAAGGTTTCCTACGGCGGCCGAAGGCGATATCTTTCCGGGAATCAGGTCGACTCGGTAATGAACTACCCGCTTAAAAACGCGATTATCGATTATCTGAAGCATGGCAACTTGTCGGGCTTGAAAACAACGATCAGGCGGCTGATAAACAATTACCCGAAACATGTTCTTGATTGCCTGATGAACCATCTCGGGACTCACGACACGATGCGTCTTATCAATAATTTCGCTTATTCACCGCCGGACGCGCTCTCGAGGTCGCAGCAGGCCCATTACCGCCTTCGCGACGAGGAATATAACGGCGCGGTGAGGATGCTCAAGATGGCCAGCGCGATGCAGTACACGCTCCCGGGAATTCCCTCGCTTTATTACGGCGACGAGATCGGTTTGCAAGGTTTCCGCGACCCCTTCTGCCGGAACACTTTCAGCTGGAACCGCGTCGACGCGGAAATCTATAACTGGTATCGCCGCCTGGGCGAGATTCGCCGCGACCCCGTATACGGGGAAGGGGTTTACCGGGAGGAGATCGCGGATGACGGCGTTTTCGCTTTTTCCCGGCTTGCTTCCGATTACAAAATCGCGACCATCGTGAACAATAACGGTCATGACGTCGCCGTTGTTCTCTCGTTCGGATTAGACCTTTTGACGGGGCTTCCGGTGGAAGAAAAAATCGTTTTGCCGGGGCGGACTGTGAGGATTGTGAAAACCGGGAAGGA
>DGED01000052.1 GCA_002385755.1 Caryophanales bacterium UBA3935
GAATTAATAAATATGTCCGTTTTTTTATTGTTTTCAATAAAAAGCAAAACCGTGAAAACGAGCGCCGCCGGGATAAGAAAATACCATTTATCAACGCGGAAACTTTCGACGAGCCCAACGGAGGCGAGGTTAACAAGATAAAACGAGGAGGATTTAACCGCGAAGCGAGCGAGGTTTCCCTTTTTAAGACCGATTCCCGCGATCAAAAGACCGCCCGCGAGCTTGCAGAGAAAATAAACAAAATAATCAAGCAGAAACACAAAAACCAACAAACCGCCGGCGAAGCCCCCGGCTACGATTCGCAGCCGGGACGCGCGCTCGCGATAAATCAGTTCGAGGATATAAAGAAAAAACGCGTTTACGAAAAAATTAAACAAAAACAGCAAATCAAGATAGACCGTCATACTTCACCCTCATTGTGATTATACCCGAACATGGACTTAAGAATTTGTCGGATATTAGTTGCATAAAAAAAAACCGGCGTCGCCGGCTTTTACTTAAAGCGGTTTTTAAGCCAAGTAGGTATATTAGGATCGCCCTTCGGCCGCTCTTTTTTGTCTTTCGTCGAGGATTGCCCGGTTTTTATTTCCTCGTCGGGCTCGGGAATAAGCGTCGGCTTTAACGGTTGTTCTTCCGGCTTGTATACCTGGAATCCGAGGGTGCTTTCCACCTCGCTCGTGGCGCCGGTGTCAAACCCGGTGGCTATAACCGTGACGATCAACTCGCCCTGCAAGTCAATATTAAAGCCGGTCCCGCAAACAATGTCTATCTCCGAAGTCGAGGCGTTTTGGATTTCCGTCATAACCTCGACCACCTCGTGCATCGCGATATCGACGTCGCTCGTAATAAAGACGATGGCGTCGGTGGCGCCGTTGATGTCGATTTCCAAAAGCGGGCTGCGGATCGCCTTGCGGGCGGCCTCGATCGCCCGGTTGGGGCCGGAGGCGATGCCGATGCCCATCAGGGCGGTTCCCTTGTTTTTCATAACGTTACGGACGTCAGCAAAATCAACGTTAATCAGGCCGGGAATAGCGACGATTTCCGCAATCCCCTGCACGCCGCGACGGAGAACGTTGTCAACCTCGCGGAAGGCTTCGAGCATCGGGGTGTTTTTGTCAGTCAAGTATAAAAGCTTATCGTTCGGCACGACGATTAACGTGTCGACATGCGGCTTAAGATTTTCCAAACCATTAATCGCCTGCGCCATCCGCTTACGGCCTTCGAAGGAAAACGGCTTGGTGACGATAGCGACCGTCAGGGCGCCAAGATCTTGCGCAATCTGCGCGACAATCGGAGCCGCGCCGGTTCCGGTGCCGCCGCCCATGCCGGCGGTGATAAATACCATATCGCTGCCGCGCAATATTTCGCGGATCTCGTCGATCGATTCCTCGGCCGCTTTCCGCCCAATTTCCGGATCTGCGCCGGCGCCAAGACCTTTGGTCAGCTGTTTCCCAATCTGTAAACGGGTTTCCGCTTTCGCAAGACGCAAAACTTGGGCATCGGTGTTAATAACGACAAATTCGACGCCTTTCACGTCGTTTTCAATCATTCGGTTAACGGCGTTACCGCCGCCGCCGCCGATGCCGACCACTTTCAATATCGGTTTTTCATTGAATGCATCTTGACTGAACATAGAAGCCCTCCCAAATAATGCTCTTTATGCTGGTATAAGTCCATTAATATATTTAATTATAACATATATGTAATCAAAAATAAACAATATTTATAAAATATTTAGAATTAATTAGAAATTCACCAAGACCCATTCGCATTCCAAGTCAATATCGAACCGTTCTTTTACTTTTTCTTTAATCAGCTCGATCAGTTTGATCATGTCAGCGCTCGTCGCGCCGCCGTTGTTAATAAGAAAATTCGCGTGCTTATTCGATACCTGCGCCTTGTTTATTTGGTAACCGCGAAAGCCGATGCGGTCGATTAACTGCCAGGCATACATCCCGGGCGGGTTATGAAATGTGCATCCGGCGCAAAGTTTCTCAATCGGCTGGGTTTTCCGCCGCGTTTTTTTTAGCTCGGCGATCCGTTTTAAGGCGGCGCCCGGTTCCGCTTCTTTTTCGAAAACAAAATCTGCCTCAAGGCATATGAGATTCTCCGCCTGCAGCCTGGATTTGCGATAAGAAAAATCCAAGTCTTTCGTCTCGTAAACCGTCGCTCCCCCGTTTCCCAAAAGCCGCGCCTTGATCAAGATATCCTTAATCTCGCTACCGTTGGCGCCGGCGTTCATGTAAACGGCGCCGCCGACCGTCGCGGGTATCCCCGACAAGAACTCGCCGCCGCCGTACCCCCCCTTGGCGAGGTCATAAGCGAGACGGACGACGGGACAGCCGGGATAGGCTTTCACTTTTCCGCCGATTCGGAAATACAAGACGTCCAAATCGCGAAAAGAAACGACGACGCCGGGAAAATCGCGATCGCTGGCGAGAACATTGCTTCCGAAACCGATTATAAAAAGCGGGTAATCGTATTTTCGAAAATGCTCATAAAAGCGGAGAAAATTATCGATCGTGTTCGGCATATAAACGAGCCGGATCTTCCCCCCGACTTTTATAGTCGTGTAATCGCGGAAAGTTTTGTTTTCAAAAACCTTGCCCAGGCGATTATCTAGAATAAATTTTTTTATTTCCGTCATTTATCAATCATCTCGTTCAATTGATTTACGAATTTATCGCAAGCGTCAATATCGGCGATAAAATTCAGGTTATTGATGATGCTTTTTCGCAACGTTTTGTTTTCCAACAGTTCCGTTATCATCGCCAGCATGTTTTCCCGGTTCATTTCCGTCTCTTTAAGCATCAGCGCCGCCCCTCTTTCGGCGAGCGTCGCCGCGTTCTTCTCCTGGTGATTCCCCGCGACATAAGGAGAGGGGATTAAAAGACTTACTTTCTTTAGAGCCGTTATTTCCGCGAGCGTCGTCGCTCCGGCGCGGCTAACGACAGCCCCGGCGGAAAGCATTAACGCCGGCAAATTATCAACGAAAGGTCTTACCGAGAAAAAATCATCTCCCAAGTTCTCAATTTTTTTAATATTTTTCCGATAATAATTGTTTCCGGTAATCAGCGTGACCTTAATCCCTTTTTCCCGCAATTCATCCTTCAGCCCGATAATCAAGTCGTTGATTCCGCCGGCGCCGCGGCTCCCGCCGACGACGAGAAGGGTTTTCTCGTCAACCTGCCTAATTTGGTCGCGATAGCGGCGGTAAATCTCGCTTAAGCGGGGGTTGCCGACGAGAAAGGTTTTTTCGTTCTTTTCTATGTCGTAGGATAAAAGCACTTTGTCTACTTTCTTTCGTAAAACGCGATTCGTAAAACCGTAGACGCTGTTTTGCTCGTGGATCGCGGTCTTTATTTTCCGGGCGACCGCCGCCGCGACGACTGCGCCCGAGACGTATCCTCCCATCCCGACGACGATATCGGGGGCAATTTTTCGGAGAAGCCGCCGACTTTTAAAATAGTTTTTGAAATGTTTATACAGCGCGACGATATTTGCCGGGGAGAACCCGCGCCGAAAACCTCGGGAATCGAAATAATAAGCGCGCGTGAAAAGACCTTCTCTTTCCGCGTAATCCCTTTCCAGCCCCTTCATCGTGCCGACGAAATAAATCTTTATGCCCGGGTTAGCCTCCCTTAACGCCCGCGCGACCGGCGCCACCGGCAATATATGCCCGAGCGTTCCGCCGCCGGCAAACAAAATGCGCTCGATTTTTTTCCCGATATTCTCCCCTCCTACCCGTAATCATAATTACGGTACTTGCTCGCGCTCAGGATAACCCCCAGGCTTACCAAAGTTAGGACAAGCGAGGAACCGCCGTAACTGAAAAGCGGCAGGGTGATGCCCGTCACGGGAAGCAGGCCGACGACGACGGCGACGTTGATTATCACCTGAACCGCCAGCGCCGCGGCGATCCCGACGCACAAAAACAAGAGAAAATTGTTGTTTGCGGAAAGGCCGATGCGAATGGAACGGTAGATCACGATAAAATAAAGCGCCATGACGATAACGCCGCCGAGCAGGCCGAACTCCTCCAATAATATCGCGAAAATAAAATCGTTTTGCGGCTCGGGGAGAAAAAAATGCTTTTGCATGCTTTTATTGAACCCGTGACCGAACAACCCGCCCGGCGTAATCGCGAACAGGGATTGGATGCCCTGAAACCCGCTCCCCAAGGGATCCTGCCAGGGGTTGATAAAAGCCGCGATTCTCGCGATTCGGTAAGGTGCGCTGATGATCAGGAGGGCGACGCCGCAGAGACCGATACTGAGAATCAAAACGAAATATCTCAGCGGCACGCCGCCGATATAAATCATGACCGCCGCCGCGGCGATAATAATCAGTCCCGTCCCGAAATCAGGCTGGAGCATCACGATTAAAAATATTACCACGGCCAGGGAAAAAAGCATTAAAAAATTCTTGAACTTTTTCATGTCCGGGTAATTATCGCTCAAATATTTCGCGTAAATCCCTATCAGTCCGAGCTTGATAAATTCCGAAGGTTGGATTGAAAAGCCCTTAAAACCGATCCAGCTGCGCGCCCCGCCGCGGACGATGCCGATTCCCGGGATCAAGACTATCAAAAGCAGGACCAGGCAGAACAAAAATACCGCGGCCGCGTACTTCTGATACTTTATTATATTCATTTGCGCAATAAAGTACATCAATAGATACCCAAGAATTAAAAAAATTAATTGTCTTTTGAAATAATATAGCCGGTCGTTATGTTCCGCCAGGGCGATGACGTTGCTCGCGCTGTATACCATTAATAATCCGATTAATGACAACGCGATAATCGCGGCCAATAACCAGATATCTATCCTCCGTCGATGCAAGACCATCACCACTTAATTTTATTTGCCTACTTTGTATTTTATGATAAGAACCGCCCGGGACATAAAAAAAACCGGAATTAACCCGGTTTTACGATAAATAATCGATAACGAAATATTCGCTGTGAAAGGTGACGAAAAAATTCTTTCCCAAATAAGTGAAAACAAACTTTTCGTTCTCATGCCTTCCCTGGTGATTGTCAATATAATAATCCTTGACTTTCTTGATGTTTTCCTCAAGATTAAACTCCTCGCCCGCGCGCGGGTCCATGCTGTGATCGGGATATGTGTATGTTTTATAGAAAACGTCAAGAAAGTCTTTCTTTTTCAGAATATTGGCTAGCGGGACTTTCTCGCCGACGCCAAGCCGGTAAATGACCTTGTCGGGAAGGGGAACGATAAGCAACTCCTTCTCGCCGCCGTCTTTTTCCCGCAACAAAAGCGGGAAGTGGAGAACGGCGTTAAGCGGCCGGGTTACGGGCCAGGCATAGTAAGTTTTGTCCGTCCCGAAATAATCGGAGTTAAAGCGCCGGTACTCAAGAGACAAAACAAGACCGTTATCCAAGCGGATATAAGCGAGCTCGTCGCAGATCTCGCCGCCGGAGACGGGGAGAACCACGGTTTCGTGCTTCAACTTGCCGTCTTTTCCGGGAACGAGATTGTTCATTTTCGTTTCCGTTTTTTTCGCCGTTGCGAGAACCCGGAAATACGTTCGTCCTTCGTACTCGGCGAGCAGGGAAGCGATGACCTCGCTTAAGTAAAAATCATCGTTTTTGGAAAAGACGATTCTGTTTTCCGTGCTGGCGTCAATGTTGGTGTAAATCACGCCGTCAAAATTAAGCGTGAATTCCGGAATCTCTTCGTAAGGAAGGTATTGCCGGTACGCGGCGGGAAAACGGAACGCGATCGCGTTCTCGTTTTCAATGACCCGGTTTTCCAATTTACAGCCGCCCAAAACGGAGAGAACAATAACAAATATTATCATTATAAATATTCGTTTCATTTTAAAAATCCTTTTCATTTTCATACAACCCGTATTCCCGATATATCTCTTCTTTCAACCGGTAAAAACTGTCCCCGGCAATCGCCGCGCGGATCCTTTCCGTGAGCTTAATCAAAAACCTTACGTTATGAAGCGAAAGCAGGCGGTGGCCAAGCATTTCCCGCGCTTTAAATAAATGACGCAGGTAGGCTTTCGTATAATGCCGGCAAGTATAGCAGTCGCACGCCGGATCAAGGGGCGTGTGGTCGTGTTCAAACTCTTTGTTTCGGACGATGAGCCGGCCGCGGCTTGTCATCGCCGTGCCGTGGCGGGCGATTCGGGTCGGGAGAACGCAATCGAAAATATCGATTCCCCTTTCGACCGCGTCCAAAATCATCCCGGGCGAGCCGACGCCCATTAAGTAGCGCGGCTTGTCCTTGGGAAGAAGCGGCGTCGTTTCTTCCAAAACGCGGTTTTGGATTTCTTTCGGCTCGCCGACGCTCAGGCCGCCGACGGCGTAACCGTCAAACCCGATATTAATCAATTCCCGCGCGCAATGGGCGCGTAAATCGCGGTATTCCCCGCCCTGGACGATGCCGAAAAGACCTTGGCTGTCGGGATTGCGGTGAGCCTTTTTGCATCGCCTCGCCCAACGGATTGTTCGCTCGACCGAATTTTTAAGATAATCATAACTCGCCGGGTAAGGCGGGCATTCGTCGAAAGCCATCATAATGTCGGACCCGAGAGCGTTTTGAATCTCGATCGACAACTCCGGCGTCAAATGCAGTTTCTCGCCGCTTTTATGATGACGAAAAGTAACGCCGTCCTCGCCGATATCGCGCAGCTGAGCGAGACTGAAGACTTGAAACCCGCCGGAATCCGTCAAGATCGGGCGCGGCCAGTTCATGAATTTATGCAAACCGCCGGCTTCCTTGATGAGCAAATGCCCGGGTTGCGTCCACAAATGATAGGCGTTGCCGAGGATAATCCGAGCCCCGGCGTCCTCCAACTCTTCTCGCGTCAGGGTTTTGACCGTCGCCTGGGTGCCGACGGCCATAAACATTGGCGTCGGGAACGTACCGTGCGGGGTTTTAATTTCCCCGAGGCGGGCCATGCATTCATTGCTTTCTTTAATCAAACGATATTCGATAACCATAATTCACCTTTCAAACGATAAACATCGCGTCGCCGAACGAGAAAAACCGGTAACCCATCTCGATCGCGTGGCGATAAGCCGCGAGGATTTTTTCCCGGTCGTAAAAGGCGCTTACCATCATCAACAGGGTAGAGCGCGGCAAATGAAAATTGGTGATAAGCGCGTCGACGGCTTTAAAACGATAACCGGGATAGATAAAGATATCGGTTTCCGCGCTTTCGGCGCGGAAAAAACCGTGCCGGGAATAGACCGCCTCCAAGGTCCTGGCCGATGTCGTTCCAACGGCGATAATCCGTTTTCCCAGTTTCCGGGCGCGTCTAAGCATGGACGCCGTCTCCTCCGGCAGGCAATAAAACTCGCTGTGCATCTTATGTTCGCGAACGTCGGTTTCGGTGACGGGCCGAAAAGTCGCAAGACCGATATGAAGCGTCACGAAGCAAACGCCGACGCCCGCCAATTTTATTTTCTCCAAAAGACCGCAATCAAAATGAAGACCGGCCGTCGGCGCAGCCGCGCTGCCGGCGCGAGCGGCATATACCGTCTGGTAACGGCCGGGATCGTCGATTTCTCCGCGGATATACGGGGGGAGCGGTATTTTTCCCAACCGCTCGAGAACTTCCAAAAAGATTCCCTCGTAATCGAAACGGACAAGACATCGTCCTTCGTCGCGTTTTTCGACGATCTCGCCGGTCATTATCCCGTTAAAATCAATAACCGTTCCCGGCTTGAGTCGCCGCGCCGGACGCGCGAGAACTTCCCACCCGCCGGCTTCCTCTTTCAAAAGCAAAATCTCAATCCGAGCGCCGGTATCCGTTTTAACGCCGGACAGCCGGGCCGGGATAACCAAAGTGTCATTGAAAACGAGGATATCGTTCGCGGTCAAATAGGCGGGAAGGTTATAAAAATGGTCGTCTATTATTTGCCCGCTTTGGCGGTCAAGAATCATCAGCCGAGAATTCGTCCTTTTATCCGGCGGCGTTTGCGCGATTAATTCTTCCGGCAAATCATAATCAAAATAATCTGTTTTCATGTTTTATTCCCAAATGATCGTATGCTTTTTGCGTCGCGATCCGTCCCCGCGGCGTCCTGACGATAAACCCCTCCTGCAACAAATACGGCTCGTACACGTCCTCAAGAGTCGTCAGGTCCTCGGAAATCGCCGAGCCCAAGGCGTTGAGTCCGACCGGGCCGCCGCCGAACATCTCGATAATCGCCAAAAGGTAACGGTAATCCGTCTCGTTCAGCCCCGCCTCGTCGATGTTGAGTTTTGTTAGGGCCGTCATCGTGACGGGCAGGCTGATTTTCTCGCAATCCGGGTCCTCAAATTGGGCGAAATCACGGACGCGGCGGAAAAGCCGGTTGGCGATCCGCGGCGTGCCGCGCGATCTCTTGGCGATTTCCCAGGCGGCGTCTTCATCGATTGCGAAAGCGAAGACCCGCGAGGTCCGCTTGACGATTTCCATGATTTCCGCCGGCGGGTAATAATTGATCTGGTGAACGATGCCGAAACGGTCGCGCAGCGGCGCGGTGATATCCCCGCAACGGGTCGTCGCCCCGACCAATGTAAACGGCGGTAAAACTATCTTAATCGTGTTGGCGGTCGCGTCCTTTCCGACGATGACATTGACGACATAGTCTTCCATCGCCGAATACAATACTTCCTCGACGACCCGCGGCAGGCGGTGGATTTCGTCGATAAAAAGGAAATCGCCGGCGTTGAGTTTGGAAAGAATGGCGACCAAATCGCCGACGCGGTCCAAAGACGGCGCCGCGACGCTATAGATTTGCGCGCTCATTTCGTTCGCGATAATGTGGGCGAGCGTCGTCTTTCCTAAACCGGGAGGCCCGTATAGCAACACATGATCGAGCGTTTCCTCGCGCGTCAGGGCGGAAGTGATAAATACGTTAAGCATCTCTTTGATCGCTTCCTGACCGATATACTCCTCAAGACGCTTCGGCCGCAGGCTCAAATCATATTCACGTAAGCTTATATCGTTGTTATTTTCCATACTTTCCTCATTTCTATTCTCGCAATTTACAAACCGCAGCCCCTGTGATATAATGATTACAACAAGGCGGTGAAGAAATTGATTAATTACCTGAAAGGAACAGTGAAGGTTGTAAGGGGAGAATATATCGTGCTCGAATGCCGGGGCGTGGGCTACGCGATCAAGACCGGCAACCCCTTCGCTTTCGCCTTGAATACCGAGGCGACCGTTTATACCCACATGTACGTGCGGGACGACGCCATCGAACTCTACGGGTTTAAAACCCCCGAGGAACGGGATCTATTCTTAAAACTGATCTCTGTGCGGGGTATCGGCCCCAAAGGGGCGATGGCGATAATCGCAAGCGATTCCGTCGAAAAAGTCATCGAAGCGATTAACAACAGCGACGCCTCGTATTTACGCCGTTTCCCCGGGGTCGGCTTAAAAACCAGCCAACAAATCATTATCGATTTGCACGGTAAGCTAGATTTCGCCGGCGCCGGCGCCGATGTCGACGACCCGAAAATAAAGGACGTGAAAGCGGCGCTGAAAGCGATGGGTTACAGTCAAAGCGAGATAAAGAGAGTCATTCCCGTTCTGACGCAAAATATCAATCTGCCGGTCGAGGAATTATTAAAAACGGCGTTAAAAAACATCATTTGATTCCGGGTTTCGGAATCTTTTTTTATAGAGTCTTAATCTTGCGCTCCCGTTCCAGCTCGTTTTCAGCGAGCTGCTCGCGGTATTGCTTGTACAGCGTTTTTTCATGCTGGAGAATATTTTGATTATAATTGTTTCTGTGAACGTTTTGGCGTTGCCGGCTTTTCTTTTTAAACAAAACATACTCTTTTTGAATCCGCGCGATTTTTTCTTTGGTTTCGGCGCGCAGTTTCTTGATCTGTTCGTCAATTGTTTCGCAGCGAATGAGAAACTCCGCTTCGATTTTGCGGGCGGCTTCTTCGTAATGTCGGTTATTCGCCTCGGCCTCGGCTTCGATGCTTTCGAAAACCCGCGCGAATTTATCCAATTTCCCCCGGGCGATTTCTTCGTTCGCGGCGACGCTTTTCCGATACTCTTCCGCGAGTATCCCGTCGCAACTCGCGCCCAACTCGGCAAAAGCCGTTTCCTCGGCGGCCAACCATTCCGCCGTGGCTTTCATAATCTCGTTTATCGCGGCCGCCGCCGCCGCGAAATGCTGATGCAAAACGTTAAAGAACTTGTCCCGCGCTTTTTCCTGACGCACCCGGGCTTCCGAAATCAGACGCTCGCCTTTTTCGATTATCCCGCGGTACTCGCGCCCCGAATGGAGCGATTTTTCTTTATTCCTGGTGAGAAAATATTCGCTCGTCTTCATCAACAACCGGTAACGTTGCCGGTAACTCTCTTCGATGATGTTCTTAAGTTGCCGGGAAGCGGCCTCGAGAAGTAAAAGCAATTGCTCGAAAAACAGCGCGGTAACGGCGTTTAGTTGTTCCGAGAAGTATTCTTCCTTGAGATATATTCTTAACTGGCCTCGGTCAAAATCGTATATTTCTTTTTCCGTCGCGTTTATTTTTTCGCTGACATATTTAATTTTCTCGGCGTCGTTCGCGGCGATCTGTTTTTTTAAGTCGATTATTTGCTCGGAGATTTTGCTTAAAGCTTTAAGGCGCGATAACTCGTTTTCTTTCTCCCAGTCAAGCAGCCTTTTCTTCCATTCCAATTCCGCGACCGCGGCGTCGCTTTTTTCCAGCAACTCAATCTCTTGTTTTTCCGCTTCCAATGCCTTTATCTTCAAGCCGAATTCCTCGTTGTTGAGCTCGTGGTTCAGCATCATTTTTTCATAGAATTTCGCGTACTCGAGGGAATTTTGATACAGCAACTGCGCGTATTTGTTTTTAATGTTCATTTGCTCTTTGAGACCGGCGATCCGAATCTTTTTTATCTTTTTCTTCGTCTCGATGATGCTTTTCCCGTCGTTGATATCAAGGAGTTTTTTCTCCAAATCGCCGTACTCTTTGATATTATTGCTTACCGAGCGTTGGATATCGATATTTTGCCGGCGAAGCAATTCCGCCTCGCGGTTTTTGTATCCGCGGTTTTCATCGTTGATCGCGGCGTTGTTTTCCTTGATTTTCTGCATCAAGGTCCGCTTCAGGTTATTCAGCTTGTAATTTATGTTATGCTTTTTTCTTTTGTATAAGGACGCGTCGCCCGTCTCTCCGCCGGCCTCCGGTTGGGAAGATTTAAGATGATTGGGGAGCCCCTCGGTCAAAATCTTTTGTAAATCACCGAGCAAAACCTCGAGTCTTTCCTTTTCGCGGTCGTATTTCTTCTCGCCGATGGTTATCTCGTTTTCCCAAGCCGCCACGGCTTCCTGCTTGCCCAGCAAAGACTTTTTCAAGGAAGAAAAAAACGAAGCGATTTTTTCGTTTTCTTCTTGTTCCGCGCGGGCGAAATATTCCTCAAGCCGCTGTTTCAAAGTTGTAAGATAACTGGCAAAGTCTTTAAACATCTTCTGCTTCCCTTTTGTCAATCACGTTTTTGAAATTTTTTCGAATCGATGTCCGGCATGCCGGCCATCCCGTCCATCCCCATCCGCATCAACGAGCGCATCCGGTCGCGCATCTCGTTAAATCGCTTGATGATATCGGTCACCTCGCTATACGTTCGGCCGCTCCCGGCGGCGATTCGCCGGCGGCGCGCCGAGCTTCGTTCCAATAGTTCCGGTCTTTTCCTTTCTTCCGGCGTCATCGATTGGACGATCGCTTCAAGATAAACCAATTGCTTTTCATCGATATCAATGTTTTTAATCATCCGACCGATTCCCGGAATCAAGCCGAGAATGCCTTTTAGCGAGCCGAGACGCTTCATCCACCGGAGCTGTTTGATAAAATCGTTGTAATCGAAGATCCCCTTTTGCATCCTTTCCGCCATCTTCATCGCTTCTTCTTCCTCGATGTTCTGAGCGGCCTTTTCGACTAATGTGACGACGTCGCCCATTCCCAAAATCCTCCCCGCCATCCGGTCGGGATGAAAAACCTCGAGCTGGTCGAGTTTTTCCCCCATGCCGACAAATTTGATCGGGATATTGGTCAAGTAGCGAATCGAAAGGGCGGCGCCGCCGCGGGTATCCCCGTCAAGTTTCGTCAGGATGCACCCGGTAATTTTGAGACGTTCGTTGAAGGTCGTGATAACGTTAATGGCGTCCTGCCCCATCATCGCGTCCAATACCAACAAGGTCTCGTCGGGACGGGCGACTTTTTCCAGCCCGACCAACTCGTTCATCATGTCATCGTCTATATGCAACCGGCCGGCGGTATCGATAATCGCCAGGTCATGCCCTTTATCCGCGGCGTATTTCAACCCGTTTTTCACGATATCCGCGACTTTCGTCCCGGTTCCCATTTCAAAAACTTCGATGCCGAGCTGGCCGCCGACGGTCAAAAGCTGGTCGACCGCCGCGGGGCGGTATATATCGGCCGCGATTAAAAGCGGCTTCTTCGCATCGCGTTTTTTCAATAAATTGGCGAGTTTCCCACATTGCGTCGTTTTACCTGACCCCTGCAGGCCGACGAGCATAAAAACCGACGGTCCGTCGCTTTTATAGTTAAGGCCGGCGGTCTCGCCGCCCATCAACCTTTTCAACTCGTCATGAACGATCTTTACAACCATATCGCCGGGTGTTAGGGATTTCAAGATTTTCTCTCCCATCGCTTTAGCCTTGACCTCGGCGGTAAAGTTCTTCACTACCCTGTAGTTGACGTCCGCTTCCAATAGGGACAGGCGGACTTCCTTCATCATCTCTTCGATATCTTTTTCAGTCAGGCGCGCCCGGCCGGTGACGCGGCGCAGCGCCATCTGGATTCTTTCCGATAAACTTTCAAAAGGCATACGGCACTACTCCAGTTCTCTTAATTTCCCGATAAAATCACGCAGTTCGGGATTATCCGTGTTTTGGTATTGCTCGTAAAGCTTGGCTCTTTCCTGATACTTTACGAAAAGTTTCAGTTTTCTTTCCATTTTTTCTAAGTTTTTATATGTTTTGTTTAGTTGGTCGTAAACAGCGTTACGGCTGACGCCGTAGCAGCCCGCGATCTCCGCGAGCGATAAGTCGCGAAAATAATAATCGGAAAAATATTGTCTTTGTTTTTCGGTGAGCAGATTCTCGTAAAAATCAAACAAGCGCGAATAGTATTCCCTTTTTTCCAAATTATCCATCTTTATCCCTCTTCTATTATCTCCGCGAACAAACCGTAAATATATTGTTCGAGATCAAAATATTCGATATCCTCGATTCCCTCGCCGAGACAGACAAACTTTATCGGGAGCGAGTAAATGTCGCGAATCGCGAGGACAATCCCGCCCTTGGCCGTGCCGTCGAGTTTGGTGAGGATGACGCCGGTGACTTCCGTGGCCTCGATAAAAGCCTTGGCTTGGCTTAAGCCGTTCTGACCGGTGGTGGCGTCAATAACGAGCAAAGTGTCCTGGGGGGCTCCCGGCGCCTCGCGGCCGATAACCCTCTTTATTTTCGCAAGCTCTTTCATTAAGTTAACCTTGGTTTGTAGGCGTCCGGCCGTATCGCACAAAACCACGTCGTAGTTTTCTTCTTTCGCGATTTTGATGGCGTCGAATATCACGCTAGAGGGGTCGCTGCCTTGGTTTTTCGTCACCACGCG
>DGED01000021.1:0-4653 GCA_002385755.1 Caryophanales bacterium UBA3935
CAGCGATCTGAGCCGGGAACGGAAAATTCCTTATACCTTTAGTTCAATCGCTTTCGATCTCCCCGACGGCCGCGTGTTTCTCGCTTCCGGGAAGAAAATCATCATTCTTTCCTACCCGGGTCACGAGTTTGTATGCGAGTATTAGGCCGGCGGCGAGATCGCGGGACTCCATTACGGCAACGGGAAACTCATCGTCGTCTGCCGCGACGTCTTTGACCGCGCGCATGCCGCGATATAAAATATAAACGCGTTTTACAGACAAATCGTCATCATTAACTTGAAATGATGGCGATTTTTATCATCCGGATTGTAAAAAACCGAACCGCTACAACCGGTTCGGTTTTATATGAGAGACGAGGAAAAATGCTTGTTTTTATTTGAGTTTCCGGAAACACAGGAACCAGTCGAGACAATAGGCGTCCTCGCCCGGGGACTCCATTCTTGCTTTCGCCGCGCCGCATGACCCGGCGGTGGGAACGATCACGTCCTCGCCCGGCCGCCAATCGGCGGGAGTGGCGCATTTTTCTTTGTCCGCCGTTTGCAGGGCGATTAGGAGCCTTTTGATTTCGTCGAAGTTTCTTCCCGTTGTGAGCGGATAGTAGAGGATCGCGCGGATAATCCCTTCCGGGTCGATCACGAAAACGGCCCGGACCGCTTGGGTGTTGGACTGCTTCGGTTGGATCATCCCGTATTTTTTCGAAACTTCCATCGTGATGTCCTCGATTACCGGGAACTGTACCTCAAGATTTTTCATTCCTTTCCATTCAAGCTCGTTAATCTTCCTGAGCCAGGCGATGTGGGCGTAAAGCGAATCAACCGAGAGCCCGACGAGCTCGGCGTTGAGTTCCTTGAATTCGTCGGCCATCCGCGCGAAAGTCATGAACTCGGTGGTGCAGACCGGCGTGAAGTCGGCCGGGTGGGAGAAGAAGATTACCCATTTCCCTTTGTAATCGGCGGGAAAATTAATGTCTCCCTGGGTTGTTTTCGCCGTAAACTCGGGAGCTTTGTCTCCGATTAAAGGCATTCTAATTTCGTTTTCCATATTATATATCCTCCTTATGTTTTTTATGGCATTTTTGGCATGCGCCGTAAAAGATTATTTGATAACTCTTGATAACGAAGTCGTCCCGGTTAATGACGCTCTCAAGGACCGAGTCTCCGGTTTTCATCTCGACGTCATATACCCCGCCGCATTCCTCGCATTTTAAATGATGGTGAAAGTGGGTTTGGTGGTCGAAGCGGTCGGCGGCGTTCGGGATTTCGATTTTTTTAATCTTTCCTTCTCCCGCGAGCCGGTTAAGGTTGCGATAGACGGTTCCCATGCTGACGCGGGGAAAATCGGCCCGGACGGCGCGGTAGATTTCCTCGGCCGTCGGGTGATTGGCGAGCCGACGGGTTTTTTCGAGAATTATCGTTTTTTGGATTGTTTCGCGTTTGTTTTTCATAGTAACCATTCCTTATTAGTAATAGTTACTAATATTATATAATAAAATAAAAATAACGCAAGCGATACGCTCAAGAAAAATTTTTTTACGGGAAAAGAGTGCGGTTATAAAATAAAAAAGCGGATATTCTCATATAATTACCCGGTGAGGGAATTTGAAAAAGATATTGCTCGCGATATTGTTGGTATTCGCCGGTTACGGCGCACTCCGGGCGAGGGCGGAGGTTTCCGTCGACGCGGCTTCCGCGATTTTGCTGGAGAAGGATTCAAAAAGGGTGTTATACGGGAAAAACATTGACGAGCGGTGCCTGACAGCCTCGATCGCGAAGATTATGACGGCGATAGTCGCGATTGAGCACGGTGATTTGGAGAAATGGTGCCTTGTTGATGAGGCGGCCACGCGGCAGACCGGCTCGAGCCTTTATCTTGAACTCGGCGATCGCGTGAGGCTCATTGACCTGCTTTACGGACTGATGCTAAGAAGCGGAAACGACGCCGCCTATTTAATCGCCGCGAACGTCGGGCGCGGCTATGACGACTTTATTTATTTAATGAACGAGACGGCGAAAAAAATTGGGATGAAGTCGTCGAGTTTTTCCAACCCTTCCGGGCTTGACGAGGACTCGGCCAATTACTCGACGGCCTACGACATGGCGCTCCTTATGGCTTACGCTTTAAATAACAAACTTTTTCGGAAAATCGCCGGAGCGAAGAAATATGTTGCGAAAACGGGCGAAGGCAAGACAATGTATTTTGTAAACAAGCACCGGCTTATCCTATCGCTTGACTATGTCACCGGCGGGAAGACGGGGTACACGACGAGCGCCAAGCGAACGCTCGTGACGAGCGCGAAGAAAGACGGGATGGAGATTATCGTCGTGACGTTTAATTGCGGGAACGACTGGCAGGTTCATAAAAACTTGCTGGAATACGGTTTTAATAATTATAAAATCGCGACCGTCATCAGGCGCCAAATCGTTAAGGTGAACGATTACCTCTACCCGGCGACGCCGATGATCACGGAAGACGTTCGCTACCCGGCGCGGGAAGGGGAAAAATTCGTTTTCGTGATTTATTTGCTTAAGAAGCCTTCAAGCGGCATGGTCATCGGCAAGGCTACCCTCTATCTCGACGGTAAAAAGGTATTTGAGACTGATATCCACAGGTACTACTGATGAATAAAATCTGGGCTTTTCTCGTTTTGTTTTGCATAATCTACGCCGTCCTCACCGGAAACGTCGAAACCTTGATCGACGCCGCGCTTGACGTTCCTTACCGGACGCTTGATTTGGCGGTCAAGGTCGGCGGAATCATCGTCTTTTATAACGGCCTTTTTCAAATCGCCCTCGACAGCGGCCTTATCGACCATCTGGCCCGTCTTTTCCGAAGGCCGATAAAGGCGCTTTTCCCCGACCTTGACGAAAACAGTCCCGCCCACCGGTATATTTGCGCGAACATCGCGGCCAATCTTTTGGGACTCGGCGCCGGCGCCACGCCGATGGCGATCGCGGCGCTAAAGGAGATGAAAAAAGAAAACCAAGGCAAGGACGGCGCGACGCGGGCGATGATTACTCTCTTGCTTCTTAACATCACGAGTTTCACTCTTTTCCCGGCGACAATCGTCGGCATCAGGGAAATCTATAAAGCGAAAATCACGATGGAACTCGTGCCGTTTATAATTATCGCGACCTTTATCCTCACCGTCGTTGCGATTATCGTGAGCCGGTTTATAAGGGTGAAAAGCGATGAGTGATTATTTTATCGCCGGTTTTATCGCCTTCGTCATTATTTACGGGCTTCTGAAAAGATGCAACTGCCTTTCTTCGTTCGCTTCCGGGGTAAAGGAAGGCGCCGCCACGGTCGTCAACATGTACGTTTATATTCTCGGGTTCGTCTTCCTAATCGCCGTAATCGAGAACTGCGGGATCGTTGAAGACTTGGAAAGATTGCGTTTTTCCGGCGTCTTCTCGCCGATTCTTTTTGTGCAGATGCTCCTGCGTCCCTTTTCCGGGTCGTCGTCGTTCGCGATGATGATCGAAGTTTACGAGAAATACGGACCTGACAGTTTCACCGGTCTTTTGACGACTTTTATCCATACCGTAACCGATTCGACGATCTACATCACAGTTTTTTATTTCTCCGCGGTCGGGATCAAAAAATACGGCAAGGTAATCGGAATCGGGCTCGTTATTAACCTAATCGGTTTTATTTTGTCTTTTTTGATCGTTTATTTTTTCCTTTAAGAAAAAACATTTCATTCCGGCCGGAATAAAATGTTTTTTTAGATGCTTAGAAAACCGTCGAAAGTTGACAAAGCGGAAAAATCATGATATAGTTCTATAAAAAAAAAGGAGATAAGGATGAGTAAATACTTCCGACTGTTCTTTGTTTTTTTTATGTTTGTCTTTTTGTTCGGTTGCGTTTCGGAAGAGGAAGAATATGTTTTTGTTTTTAATGAAGATTTTCAAACATCATACAATGTTGGCGATGAAGAACCGGATTGGCGCGACGCATACAAAGCGCAATATAAGGGCGAGGAAGTTGATATCGACATCAACATCGATACTTCAAATGTTAATATGAATGAAGAAGGTAGTTTCAACGTAATTTATACGGGAATTATCAACGAAGATAACACGATAACGGAAACGCTGAAAATAACGATAATAAAATCCGATACCAACGATCAAGATGAAAAAGAAGATATAACGGTTAGTCAAGTAACGGCCAACAAAAAAACATACGCCTATTCGGAAACAGTATTGATTATAATTTATTTGGACAATCCTCAAGATTATGAAATACAATCCGTCACAATAGATTCGGTAGAATATGATGAATTTAAAGAGGGTTCATATAATGATTTGGTCATGATAGAAATTGAATTAGACTGGGAACTCAAAGAAGGGCAAATCCGATACGATTTGGAAAAAATCAAGTATTTTAAAGAAGATGAGCTTACAACGATAAATGTTCAAAATGCCGGCGTTACAATTGAACTGTCTAGCAAAGGACGGATATATATAACAAGCATCAATGCCCCGGAAAGCGTGACCGCGGGATCGGAGTTTGACTTAGAAGTGAGCATATTAAATATACCGGCTGACGAAATAATTTCTATCACAATTAATTCAGTGGTATATGAGGATTTTAACATAACGAATAACGCAATCATTATCGAGTTATTGGCGGAAGAAGAAGATCAAATG
>DGED01000021.1:4711-8989 GCA_002385755.1 Caryophanales bacterium UBA3935
CCAACTCTTTTTTTATGCAATAAAATTTTTTTAACCATGAAACGAGAAATTTCTTAAAGACGCTTAGCGTAAATCCAACCGGCGATAAGTTGCGCAATGAAAAGAAAGAAAATCGCGCCCGCGATCCCGAGCGCCGCGCGGATAAAGGCCTCGCCGAGAAAGGAGAACGAGAGAATCGCGACGGCGCCGAGCGCGAGCAGGGCGTAATAGGCCGCCTCATGCGCTTTTCCACTTATCATTTGCATCCGCTCGTCGCCGCGCCTGATTTCGGCCGCTTTCAAGTATTTCTCTTTGAAGCGGAGCGCTCCGGCTACAAGCATTAAAACGATCGAGAGCCCCGTAAGAAACCCGACCGCGAAGTCCGGCAAAAATTTAAATCTCCGGTTGAGCGCGATTACAACCCCGAAACCGATTCCGAGATAAAAAAGCGCCTCGTAATAAGATTTTCCGAACATTTTCATTATTTATTATCCTCCTCATAAATAAATATCTCCTCAATTGATAGGTCAAAATAGCGGGCAAGCTTAAATGCTAGCTTGATCGAAGGGTTGTACCTGCCGTTTTCCAACGAATTGATCGTTTGCCGGGAAACGCCCATCGCCTCGGCCAACCTTTCCTGACTTATTCCTTTTTTTCGCCGTAATTCTTCCAATCTGTTTTTCATTATCGCCCCCGTAAAAATATCTTACCGAAAATATTGTATCATCCGTTCTCCTGTATGTCAAGTAAACTTTACACATTTTTGAAAAAATGCGCTCGCAACCCCGGCGGAAGAGTAATCTCTTGTTATCGCGCCTTAATCCTGCTATAATATTGGTAAGAAGCGAAACGAGGTGAACGACATGTGCGACACTCTATACAGAAAGACTCCCGACGGCTATATCTTCGGGAAAAACAGCGACCGCGGGCCGAACGAGCCTAATCTTGCGCTTTTTTATCCGCGGATGGAACATAAGGAAAAGACCTTGAAATGCACCTATATCGAAATCGAACAGGTCCCCAAAACCCACGCCTTTTATCTCGTCCAACCGAGTTGGATGTGGGGCGGGGAAATGGGGATAAACGAGCATGGCGTCGTTATCGGCAACGAGGCGGTCTTCACGAAAGGCTGCGATAAGAAAGAGGAACGCCTTTTGGGCATGGATCTTTTGCGTTTGGCGCTTGAGCGGGCGGCGTCGGCCACGGAAGCCAAGGAAGTAATCAAGGACCTCCTCCGCCGTTATGGCCAGGGTGGAAATTGCGGGTTCGACAAGAAGTTTTACTACGATAATTCCTACCTGATCGCCGACGATAACGAGGCCTACGTGCTCGAGACCGCGGGTCGCGATTGGGCGGAAATGAAAATCGACTCCCGCTATAACATCAGCAACCGCCTGTCGCTAAACGCGGGCTATTCCGCGAACGCAAATCTCGCCGCGGGTTTCGCGCGGAAACATAGCGACTTTCTCTACACGCGGTTTTCCGGTTCCGCGCAAAGGGAGCGCGACGCTTGCGGTTATTTGGACGCGAAGAAGTTTTCGCTTGAAGCGATGATGCGCGCCCTGCGCCATCATCACGAGACCAACGAGCGAAAGCTTTACCGGAAGGGCAGCGTTAAAAGCGTCTGCATGCACGCCTCGCTTTTGGGCGATCACACGACGGGAAGCATGATTGTGGAAAGGAGCGGTGAAAGGACGAGCATTTGGTTTACAGGCTGTTCCAGCCCCTGCCTCTCCGCTTTCAAGCCCGTGTATTTCCCGCTGGTTATTCCGCCGGTATTTACCGATCCCGAGGAAAGCCTCAGTTATTGGCTTCGTCGCGAGTACTTGACGCGGGCCGCCTTCGCCGGGATAATCGACGCCTCCCGGCTGCGCGAATCTATGCGCGCGCTCGAGGCGGAATTCATAAAAGAAGAAGCGGAACTTTTCGCGACCGCTCCCGATGACGCGACACTGCGCGCTTTTTCCGAAAAGTGCAGCCGGCGCGAGGAAGAACTGGTCGCATCCTTTAACGCCGAAGCCGCCCTGCGCTCCTCATTCGATAAGCTACCGCCGCTTTGGCGGAGACACACCGCCCGCCTGGGTAAGAATGTTTTCGCTCGCGAGCTTTCCGAGCGGAAGAGATAGGCGGATTTTCGTTTCGCCGGGATATTTCACGCGTTTCCCGGAAGAATATTGATGTGGGAGAGTAAATAGGGGATAAATTATTAATCCGAGGTGAAAAAATGAAAGATATTTTGGGATATTACCTGATGCCCCATCCCCCGATCGCCGTTCCCGAGGTCGGCGATAACCGGAAGATCAAGGCGACTGTCGACGCTTGCCTTGACGTCGGGCGAAAGATTAAGGGCCTCGCGCCCGAGACGATCATCGTCGTCACCCCGCACGGCGTGATGTTCAGCGACGCGGTCGCGATCAGTTTCGGGGAGCGGATTTCCGGCGACCTGTCCCGTTTTCGCGCCCGCTCCGTCAGGTTTGAGAAAAAAATTGACGCGGGACTAACGCGCGAGATCGCGACGCTTTCGCAGGCGGACGGAATCCCCGTCGCAAAGCTCACCGAAAAATACCTCGCGGGTTACGACCGCCGCTATGAACTCGATCACGGGACGATCGTGCCTTTGTATTTTATCGAGAAGTCATATAGCGACTACGAACTAGTCCATATCACATACGGGCTTCTCGGAGGCCTGGAATTATACCGTTTTGGCGTGAAAATTAGGGAAGCGACGCGTAATTTGGGCCGTCGCGCAGTTATAATCGCAAGCGGCGACCTCTCCCATCGCCTGACGCCTGACGGGCCCTATCCGTATTCGCCCCGGGGTCGGGAATTCGACGAAAAACTTCTTTCCCTGCTTGAGGCGGGCGACGCCGAGGGGATTTTAAATCTTGACCCGGTCTTAGTCGAGGAAGCCGGCGAATGCGCGCTGCGCTCGGTTTACGTCCTTTTGGGCTCTCTCGGCGGCGGCTTTACCGGGACGCGCCTTTCTTACGAGGGGCCTTTCGGGGTCGGTTACGGGGTGATGAGTTTTCGGGCTGGCGCGAATGATAACGACGCTTACGCCCGGCTCGCCAAGGCAAGCGATGAGCGTCGCCGGGCGCGGGCGGAAAGAAGCAACGACTATGTCCGTCTCGCGCGCGCGAGCCTTGAGTATTATTTCAAACGGCGCAAGACGATGCCCGTTCCCGAAGAGGGTTTCGAGGAACTGAAAGGCCGCCGGGCGGCGGCGTTCGTCTCGCTTAAAAAACACGGCGCCCTGCGGGGATGCATCGGGACGATCGTCCCGACAAAGGACTCGCTCGCCGCGGAGATTATCGAAAACGCGCTTTCGGCCGGGTTCCGCGACCCGCGGTTCCCGCCCTTAAGAGAGGCTGAGCTCTCGGAAACGGATATTTCCGTCGACGTTCTCTCGTCTCCGGAACCCGCGCGAAAAGAAGACCTCGACCCGGCGCGCTATGGCGTCATCGTCGCTAAGGGCCGCCGCCGCGGACTCCTCCTTCCCGCGCTGGAAGGGGTTGATACCGTCGAAGAGCAACTGAGAATCGCGCTTGACAAGGCCGGGATTTCCCCGAACGAGGATTATCTCATCGAGCGTTTCGAAGTCAAGCGCTATCGGGAAGGCGAATGATGAGGCGCCGGGCGTTATACTGGGAAGCGAGAGAAGAAGGGAAAGTCCGGTGCCGGCTTTGCCCGCATAATTGCCTGATCGCTCCCGGGAAGAAGGGGTTATGCGGGGCGCGGGAAAACGAGGACGGCGAGCTCGTCGCCTCAAGTTACGGCCGCGTCGCCTCGATTGCGCTCGACCCAATCGAGAAAAAGCCCCTTTATCATTTCCGACCCGGGACGGCGATTCTCTCGATCGGGACGTCGGGATGCAATATGCGCTGCCTTTTTTGTCAGAATTACGGCCTCTCGCAAAAGCGCGTCCCGGCGGAGTATCTCTCCCCGGAAAAATTGTTCGAGCTAATCCAAAATGTCGACGATAATATCGGCATCGCCTTTACCTATAACGAGCCTTTGATCTGGTATGAGTATATTTATGACGCCGCGCGGCTGATCAAGGAAAAAGACGCGTCGCAAGTCATTGCCTTGATTTCGAACGGCTACATAAGTCCCGAGCCGCTCGAGGAGCTCTTGCCTTATATTGACGCCATGAATATCGACCTGAAAGCTTTTAAGGACGAGACCTACCGGCGTTTATGCGGGGCGAGTCTCGAGCCGGTGCTTGAGACGATTCGCCGCGCCGCCGGGAGAATCCATGTCGAGGTCACGACCCTTGTGATTACTGACGAGAACGATTCG
>DGED01000084.1:0-661 GCA_002385755.1 Caryophanales bacterium UBA3935
CGGCTATGGTATGACCTTCAAGACCCAAGAGAATCTCCCGATCGTAGGCGTGTTCTGTCATAAAGACACGAAGCTGACGATTCAAAGATTTGACTTGGCTCCGGAAAACGACTACCGCGCGATCCGTTTCAAATCGAACCTTAATAACGCTGAAACCGGCATTATCGCTCTTGAAAATGGCGAAGAAACTGAAATTAATGTCGATGCGGCAATTAAAAACGCCGCTACTTACCTGTATAATCCGCGTTTGACCAAATTCGAACTTAGCATGTTCAATACGGAAAAATACGAGGATATCATTGCCAGAAGCGCAGCCCTTTGGAAAGCCGACTTCGAGGCTATGCAGGAAAAAGAAGACGAAGAAGGATATCTCCTGGAACTGTTGCCGTTCTATGAAAAATTCCAAGCCATTCATGACGATGTCAAGGCGTTAATCGATGAAGAACTCGTCAATTGGTTGGAAAACGAATATGATAGCAAATTATTGTCTTGCGATATCACGCTTCATTTGAATGGCGGGCAGTATTATGCTGAAACAAGGCAAGAAGTTGCCGATATGTTCCTTGCCGATCTGTATGAGCATCTGACAAACGTCGAAATGCTCGATTTACCGGAAACCCTTGAGGAATTTAAGGCCGGAATCGAAAGTTCGTTCACCGCT
>DGED01000084.1:867-2500 GCA_002385755.1 Caryophanales bacterium UBA3935
GGTAGACGAAAGCGGCGAGGCGAAGCAGTTCTTCCGTCAAGAAGAATACAATGCAAAATGGTTGCCGTTATTGTTAATGCTGAATGACGCTGTTCAAATCGGTCACGGCGGCGGTCGCGACATTTTGGGTCGCACCGGGGAAAAATATAAATTCCATTATATTATCCCGGCAGAAGGCAGCCCGTTGTTTAACGTGACTGTCAGCGCTCAGGACGGCTTCAACACCCGCATCCGCGAATACTTGCTCGGCACGTTTGCTTACCCGGCGTACAAAGAATATATCCTTGAAGATCAATGGCTCTTGTCACCGGAAGCATCTCAAGAAAAAGCCAACGCTCTTGGTTTGCAATATTCCGGCGGTCAGGCGACAATTGAAATTCCCGCTGTTTATAAAGAAGGATATGTTCTCGAAGGATGGTATTTGGATGAGGAATTAACGCAACCTGCAGTTTTAACTCCGGTTGGACTGGGACGTGTCGATGTCGATCTGTACGCGAAATGGATCGTACCTCCGGGCGAATTATTAGGAGATTTCACTATCACTGAATTTAATGGAGACATTTACGGGCAGCCCGAGAATAACGTATACCTTGATCCTGATGAAACCGGCGGGACTTATTGGTTAAAGATATTGCTTGTCGCGACGGAAGATGAAGGAGTATTCGAGGTAACGGGTTACGTAAACACCGGATCGCTGGAGTTCGGCGAAAGCGACTATTCCATTCATGTTCATGACAGCAATCCTGACGCTTACAATCACATCAAATCTTTGGAAATTGCAGTCGGCGATTTAATTACCTTCTCGACTGATATTACCAAACTGGAGGATGGTTCTGTTAACGTAGTTGCGAAAGTTTGGCGTCCTGCCGAATAGTGGAGTGTATATGAGGCTGTAAATCTTGATTTACGAGGCTTACAGCCTCTTTTTTTTGAAATATTATTTAATGAATGAATTATTAATCGCAATAATCATATAATATGTATTATGGTATAATTTAGTATAAAAAAACGTCTAAAAAAGGTTGATAGATATCGCCGATTATGATATAATATATGTACGCGGGAAGAATCCCGGCTAGGGGGCTTGCGTTTGATTAGAAAAATGGTAGAGATTCGATATCCAGGAACCGAGTACCGTTATCATGTTTATGCCGACGGTATTTTATTTCTGGACATCGCCTCAACAAACAAAACCGCAGTTTGTCCGTATTGCGGTTATCCTTCCGCAAAAGTGCATTCTTATCATACGAGAAAGTTCGCCGATTTACCGTATAACGGCCATGAGCTTTCCGTTAACTTGCGAATCAGAAAATTTTTCTGTTCAAACGAAAACTGCGCTCATAAGACATTTGCGGAGCAGTTTAGTTTTATTAAACCCTCGGAAAAGAAAACGACCCGTTTAATCGAGAAAATCATTTCGGTTTATGACGGCGCCAGCTCGCGGAAAGCAACAACGGCTCTTAACGCGGCAGGCGTAAGAGTGTGCAAAGCGACGGTTTGCAATCTAAAAAGCAAATATCGCTGAAAAAGTTAAAATAATGATTGACAGAAATGTTTGTTTATAGTATAATATTCAATGTTGCGAAAATAACCAACAGGGGTTATTATACCGATAAGGTCTTTGAAAACTAAA
>DGED01000041.1:0-1012 GCA_002385755.1 Caryophanales bacterium UBA3935
AAAGACGCAAAGTTTCCGACCGGCACGGATCGGGAAGAAAGCCGCCGGGAAGCGCTCCCGGCCCCTGCGTTCCTCGGGCGGAATAGTGAAGATAAAAAAGACCGTTTTCCCGAAACTCGGGATGGAAGGCGAGGTCTAAAAGGCCGCGCTCGTCGTAACCGCCGCCGCCCGCCCCCAGGCGAATCACCCGGTCGCCGATATCCAAAAAGGTGTCGAAGCCGCCGTTCACCTGGTATAAAATCTCACCCGGCTGCGTGGCGATAAAAAGACGCTCGAAGGCGTCCCCCGGCAGGACGGCGCCCGTGATCGCCGTCGGCAGGTCGATTCCGCGGGCGATCGCCCGCAAACCGGCGTTTATCGTAGCTAGCATAATCTCCTCCGTGTATCTCTTTATTAAAAATATGCCCGCCGCGCCCCGAATATAACGAAAATAAAAAAAAACAAATTTCCGGGGGAAAAGCCTTGACAAATCCGGCGCTTTCCGTATAATATATACCAACAACAAAATAAGCAAAACATTGGTTTAGAGGTTGCGGCGTGAAAGAGTAGCGCGCGGAGGAGACATCCCGCGAAACGCGCGAAAGGTTACGTCGCCGAACGCGAGCCGCCGGTGGGCGGAGCGCGTGGGGTTATGCGGAATACGCATAACACTCCTACTGCGAAAGTAGAGGCGCTAAACGCAATTATATATTCTAAATAATTGTTAGCGTCTGATGTGACGCTTTTTTTGTTGTAAATACCAGAGGAGGAATATATAATGAAAAAAATTTTTGCTTATCTGTTTGTCTTTATCCTCGCGTTTTTGCTTTCCGCTTGCGGGGGTAAAGAAAGCAACGTTACCGTGAAACGGGAAGACCAGCTCGTGGTCGGCCTGGAATGTAATTACGAGCCTTTTAACTGGACGGAAAACAGCCCGTCCCCTTATAATTACCCGATAAATAACGCTCCCGGCAAATACGCCGACGGCTACGACGTGCAGATCGCGAAGGCGGTCGCCGCGAGTTTAGGCAAG
>DGED01000041.1:1192-3662 GCA_002385755.1 Caryophanales bacterium UBA3935
GACGCGATCATCGCCGGCATGAGCCCGACGGAGGATCGGCGGGAGTCGGTCAACTTCACCGACGCCTATTACCGGAGCGTTCACGTCGTGCTGATGAAAAAAGATTCGGACTTCGCCGCGGCGACGTCGATTAATGATTTCGCCGGCGCTCGCATCGTCGGCCAGCACGGCACCGTTTACGACGATTTGATCGACCAATTGCCGGGAGCGGTACACGCGACCCCCTTAAAGAGCGTGCCCGATATCCTGACGGCGATTCTAGGAAATAAATACGACGGGACGATTCTCGAGTTGCCGGTCGCGATCGGCATCGCCGCCGGCAACCCGCAGTTTATCTATAAAGAACTTGACCCCGGTTTTACCGTCTCCGAGGAAGACGTGACCGTCGCCGTGGCGTTCCGGCTTGGGGAAGACGACCTAACCGCCCGCGTCAACGCGATACTAGCGGCAATCCCCGTTGACACGCGGAATAAAATCATGGAACAAGCGGTTGACCGGAGCAATGCCCGGGAAAAATAGATACCCGAATATTTCCGCGGTTTTGCTCGCGCTCGCGGTAATCGTTTTTACCGTAAAAACGGTCGCGACCCCGAGAAGCGGCATTTCCCTTTATGGGGATTTGCCGCTATGGGCGCGGCTGATTCCGGGTATCTTCGCCCTTCTGGGCGCGGCGGCGTGGTTTTTGCCGTCGTTTGGGAAAATCAAGAAATACGTCAAGCCGGCGCTCGTAATCCTACTCGCGACGCAAATAGCGGAACACGTCGTTTTCCCGGTCGTCGATACTTACCTTTCGGTCCGGGACTTGACGCGGATTCCCGAGCAAGGGAAGTTTTTGGATTCGATGGTCTATATCGCGAGCCGCTATTGGCCGGATTTCCTGCGCGGTCTTTCGGTCACGCTGCGCCTTTCGTTCGCCGGCACCGTCGCCGGCCTGCTTCTCGCGATTATTTTCGTTTTTTTCCGGACGCTTCCGGTAGGGGAGCGTGACGGCGAGATCGCGGTATTTTTAAAGCGGTCCGGGAATTTTCTCGTAAAAACATACGTTAACGTGTTCCGGGGAACGCCGATGATGGTCCAGGCGGTGATTATCTACTACCTGCTCCCGGTCGCGCTGGCCGCGCTTTTCAAGGTTCCGCAGGCCGAGGTCGATAAAATATTCACCCTGATGACCGCCGGGTTCGTCGTCGTGACCTTAAACACCGCCGCTTACCTAACCGAGGTCTTGCGCGGCGGGATCGAAGCCGTAGACAAAGGGCAGCTCGAGGCGGCGCGCAGCCTTGGGATGAGTTATTGGCAGGCGATGCGGCTCGTGATTTTTCCCCAGGGGATAAAAAACGCCCTGCCCGCCATATGCAACGAATTCCTGATCAATATCAAAGACACGTCGGTCTTAAATGTGATCGGCGTCGCCGAGTTGTTTTTCGTGGCGCAGGACGCGAAATATCAGTATTATCGCACTTACGAGCCCTTTATTATCGCGGCGGTAATTTATCTTGTCGTCACCCTTTCGACGTCGCGATTGATTATGGCGATCGAGAAGAGGATGAATCTTGAAGTAAAGGAACTGCCGAGCAGTAATTAGGTGAAAGAATGGAAAAAATACTCGAGATCAAAAATTTGCATAAGTCCTTCGGCGGGACGCCGGTTTTAACCGACATTAATTTGTCGGTTTACGAAAAGGAAGTCGTCTGCGTGATTGGCTCTTCCGGGTCGGGAAAATCGACGCTTCTTCGCTGCCTTAACCTGCTCGAATACCCCGATTCCGGAAAGGTTTATTTCGCCGGGCGGGAAATAACCGCTCCCGGCGTGAATGTTAACCGCCTGCGGACGGAAATCGGCATGGTATTTCAATCGTTTAATCTGTTCGCGAACAAAACCGTCCTCGGCAACCTGACGCTCGCCCCGCGGCGGGTATTGAAAATGGATAAGAAGTCGGCGGCGGAAAAAGCGACGCGGGTTTTGGAATCCGTCGGGATGGCCGATTTCGCCGGTCGCAGTCCGAAGACTCTCTCCGGCGGGCAAAAACAGCGGGTGGCGATCGCCCGCAGCCTGGTGATGGAGCCGAAAATCATGCTCTTCGACGAGCCGACGAGCGCTCTCGACCCGGAAATGGTCGGCGAGGTTCTTTCGGTGATGAAGGGGTTGGCCGCGGCGGGGATGACGATGATCGTCGTCACCCACGAGATGGGTTTCGCCCGGGAAGCGGCGAGCCGCGTCGTCTTCATGGACGAGGGGAAAATCGTCGAGACCGGCCCGCCCGCGGTGATCTTTAATAATCCGCGCGCGGAGAGAACGAGGCAATTTTTAAAAAGAACGCTCCCGCCCGCATAATCTTGGCGCGAACGCTTATAATAATACCGGGGCGCATCGCCCCGCGGGGACAGGTACGCTGACGATACATTTTCAAAAACACCCGGAGACGGGTGTTTTTCGCATTTTTTTAAGCAAAATGCAGCAAAATCTATATCAA
>DGED01000044.1:0-2402 GCA_002385755.1 Caryophanales bacterium UBA3935
CGTGATATCGGCTTGTTCGCCAAAGAAAATGCTTTATCGGTATTTTTTAATAGATTAAACCTTTTGAATTTTTATTTAATCACAACAATCCCAAATCGCCTACTCATTCCCAAACAACTACAACGTGAGCATTGCCGCGCCCCATGTTAGCCCGGCGCCGAACCCGACAAAAATAACTTTTTTATTCTCCTGCCGGGGAGCGGCGGACATATACTCGTCGAACGCGATCGGAATGCTCGCGGCTGACGTGTTCCCGTATTTTTCGATATTGATATAGAATTTCTCAATGTCGATATTAAGGAGCTCGGCAGCTTTTTCAATTATCCGCAAATTCGCCTGATGAGGAATTATCACGGCAATATCTTCTTTCCCCAATCCGTTGTCGAGCATAATTTTCTGGATGCTTTCTTCGAAAACCCGAACGGCGAACTGATAAATCTTCCGCCCGTCCATGGCGATTTTATCGTTAATAACAATCGAGAGGTCCAACTCGCCCTTGGCGGACAAATAAAAATCGGCCGGTTTATATTCGTTAGTGCTTTCAAGAATCATGGCCCCGGCCCCGTCTCCGAACAAAACGCAGGTGCCGCGATCCTCGTAATCGGTATACAAAGAAAGCGTTTCGGCGCCGATAACAAGGGCGCTCGAATAACGGCCGCCGTTTAACATCTGGGAAGCGACGGAGGAAGCGTAAACAAAACCCGAGCAGGCGGCATTGACGTCGAAACAGGCGACATCCCGCTCGGAGAGGCCAAGCAAGGCTTGCACGCGGCAGGCGACCGAAGGCGCGCGATAATCGCCGGTACAAGTGGCCACCAATATCAAATCGATCCTCGACGCCTCGTAACCGGCTTTATTAATGGCGTCAAGCGCCGCCAAATACGCCATGTCGGACGTCTTTTCGCCGTTGGCGATCCGGCGCGTTTTGATCCCGGTCCTGCTGTAAATCCATTCGTCGCTGGTGTCGACTATCTTTTCCAAATCCTCATTCGATAAAACGCCGGACGGGACATAATGGCCGGTGGAGACGATCTTGACGTTATTTAAAAATCTTGTTTTCATATTTACTTTCCTCCGCACCCGCGACTTCCCAAATTAATACCGAATAAGTTCGCTCGGTTTATTTTATCGTTAGTTTTAAGTAATTAATGATGTCCCCGACCGTTTTAAAGCGTCTCGCGTCTTCGTCGGGAATTCGAATATTAAGCTCGTCTTCCAACGTCATCATCAGCTCGACGGCATCAAGCGAATCGGCGCCCAAATCCGCTTGCAGATCCGTGCCGTCATTGATTTCGCCGGCGTCAACGTGAAATTTCTCAGCCAAGATTTCTTTTACTTTATCAATTACCATGATACATCCTCCTCATTTAATAATGAACGTAGCCCAAACCTATCGACGATAAGCCCAGGTGCGCGATAATTGTTGAAGGGATTACAAACTCCTCGGTTTTACATCCCGGTATTTCCTCGGCAATCACCGATTTTATGAACTCCAAATCTTCGATAACGCCCGAATGAGCAATATGCAACACCCCGGTCGCCGGGTCAAACTCCTGCTTAATTTTATTCACGAGTTCCCGCATCGCGCCTTTATGGGTCCGCACGGTGCCGATGCTCACGAGCTTGCCTTCCTGATTCAAGATAATTATCGGCTTAATACGGAAAAGGTTCGCGATAACGCTTTTCGCGTTTGATAACCTTCCGTTTTTAACGAGATGCGTCAAGTTATTGACGGTCACGTAATATACGGAGCGCTTCTTTATCGCCAAGACCCGATCGACAATCTCCTTAACGCTCGCCCCGGCTTTGGCCATTCGGGCGGCCTCGATGGAAAGCGACGTCAATATGGTCGAGGTCGTTTGCGTGTCTACAACCTCTACCTCGACGCCTTCCACCAAGTCCCGGCTTTGGTGCCCCATGGCGAACGTGCCGCTTAATTCTTTCGATATCGGCAGGAAAATAATATTGGTATATCCGAGCGATTTAATATGTTCATATTTTTCCTGTAGTTCGATGACCGACGGCTGACTCGTTTTCGGCACTAAATCTGTTTCGCCCATAGCCCGGTAAAATTGCTCGTCTTTGTTTTTCATAAAATCGGTATAGATTTCTTCACCGATAAAACAAGGCAAATCAATCATAAAAATATTGTCATAACCGTGATTGATCTGATAAATCGCTGAAGAACTGTCGGTTAAGATGGCAATGTTTTGTTTCATCTCCTGCTCCTTTGTTTGATATTGTAAAACCAAACTTGTTTGATTTCCAAATTGTTTGGTTCTCAAACAAAATTGTATCATAATCAAATATCAATGTCAATAAAAATTTTTATATGAGAACATGCGCGATTATATTACGGAAATTTTCCGTAAAGAAATCAATATACAATAATGAAAACTTCT
>DGED01000044.1:2510-7612 GCA_002385755.1 Caryophanales bacterium UBA3935
CCGGTTTTTCTTATATAATACATGAGTAATAAAAACTATGGATTCAAATAAGTTTCCATGGCGGAAGGAGTAAAACGATGAAAAAAGACATACATCCGAAATATCACAAAGCAACGATAGTATGTACCACTTGCGGGAACGCGTTTGAAACCGGATCTGTATTGAAAGAAATCCGAGTCGACACGTGTTCTAACTGCCATCCCTTCTTCACCGGACAACAGAAATTCGAACGGGCGGCAGGCCGCGTGGAGAAATTCAGAAAACGTTACGGGAAAAAGTAACCATAATAAAAAAACGGTTCGTAATTTGAACCGTTTTTTTATTAATCCTTTTTGGAGAAAATTATTTAAAGGACACCTTCGGCGCTTCCCTTTGCGCTTCGTCCTGCACGGCGAAAAACTGCGCGGCCTTGAACTTAAAGAGACCGGCAATAATAACCGTCGGAAAGACCTCGATCTTGTTGTTGTATTCCAAAACCGTGTCGTTGTAGAACTGTCTGGCAAAGGAAATCTTGTCTTCCGTCGTTTTTAATTGTTGCATTAAATCCTGAAAATTGGCATTGGCCTTAAGTTCCGGATATCTTTCTTGCACCATCAACAAACGACTGAGAGTGCCGCCCAAAGATTCGTTGGCCTGGGCCATTTGTTCAATGTTCCCGGTCTTGGCAGCCTGGGCGTATAATCCTCTCGCCCGGGCAAACTCCTCGAAAATACCTTTTTCCAAATCGGCATAACCTTTAGTCGTTTCAACCAAATTGGGAATAAGGTCAAACCGTCTTTTTAATTGGACGTCAATTTGACTCCATCCATTTCTCACCTTGTTGCGTAATTGCACCAATTTGTTATAAGCGCTAATTACCCACACCAAAATCAATAATACTAAAACCGCGACACCGATTAAAATCCAAGTTCCTGTGCTAACTAAAAAATACATAGCAATCCATCCTTTCTATCTGGCTCTGAATCCGCCGCCGCCGCCGCCGAATGAACGACCGCCGCCAAACCCGCCGCCGCGGCCGAAGCCGCCGCCCCGGGTAAACGCGCCCACTTTTTGCGAGTAGTGAGATGCGATCGTAGTGTTCATATTAGTTCTGGCGGTCAGAAGCGAATTATTTATTCTTCCCAGGACATATCCCAGGTGGAATCCACGATAATGATAACCTAAATGCATGAAAGTCGCGCTTTGAACATCCAATTGTTCCGGCGCAAGCTTTACTTTTAATTGTTTCATAACTTGATCGGCTATTTTTAATGAAGTTGCGTAGACCAAATAATGCTCCCAAATAACGACGCCCGGCATCGGGTAATCCTTCATCCGGCCGAAATCAAGCATAAACTGCCGGAACGCCTTCCATTTCGCGTAATCCTCGTTCCCTTTTACGCTGCGCCTATCGATTCTCGCAACATAAGCGCCATAAATGATCATCGCGGCGAAAGAAGAAATTATCGTAAACGTAATACTCAAGTTGAATGTGACGGCGACCATGAAACTAATGAGCAAATACGCGGCCGGAATCAATAACACGACGTAGAGTTTTTGCTTTTGTTTGGCAAGACCGGTTTCAAAGAAATCCCGTTTCTTCCCGGCGTCCTTCGCCAGGCGAACAAAAGTTTTCGACATCTTGCTGAAACGCTGGGCGTTATCGTAAGACGCCTTGGGGTATTTCTCAATTTCCTTGAAACTGACCTCGGTACCGTTCCCGCAAGTTTTTATAAACCAATCGATAACATGCCTTTCGTGCGGAAGCAATTTTTCCATAGCTTTTTGCTCGGGATTAAGCGCAATCTTAAAGTCTGGTTTTTTGGCGCTGACCCGCTCGCCGGTCGTGTCCAACATCAAATACTTTCGCCTGATCAAATCTAGCAGCGTGGCGGTAACGTCCTCGTCATTGATTTTCCGGAAATAGTAAAGGTAACTCATTTCCGCCGGCGTGTAATCGGCGGGCAGCTCACGGTAATACTTGCCGACAAACTGCGGCTCGTGCTCTTTATCATATTTAACGTAAGCCATAATCATAAAGAGCACCATAATTATATTCATGGCGAAAGTGCCGTAAAATATTGCTTGCGCGACGGTGATTCTCCGGTTGGTTTCAACCGCGAGTTTAGTTTCGTAATCGACGATACTTTCGCGCATATTCACGGGCAGATAATTTTTATCGGCAACGCTAAAATCATCCGGATCCATCAAGATCCTAAACTCAAGCAATTCGTCTTTTTTAATATTTTTCATTTCAAAGCGAACGCTCTTATCTTCCAAATGCACGACGCCGCGCGAAAGACCGTGACCCCAGGCATTAACCACGCCCGTCGGCGTAGTAACGATCACTGTTGAACGCGAGATTTTTGAAGGAAAATACTCGAATAACTTCCAATTCAGCTCGGCAATATCTTGATACAACGTGACGGCGCCGTTTATCTTGTATTTATATTCAAACGTCATCTCGCTTTGCATGCCGTCATATACGTGGATGAAAATCGTCTCCATATTAGTTTTTGGAGGAATGATACGATTGCCGCGCTCGTCGCGATCGTTCCGGAATGAATATCCCACGCGATACGAGCCCGCCGATAATTCTTGTTTGTCTTTATCGTACACTTTTACCGCTACGCTATCTTCGTCAAAAGACGCGGTGTTTTGCGCGTTTTGATACAAAGGGTTGTTGGGGTCGTACTTTCCGTAGCCGATATCCCGAAAAGTCACGCTTCCGCCGTTCGGAAACCTCACGCCCCACCGTTCCGTGACTAGCATATCGCCGGACTCGTCGATGTCGATTACGGCATCAAGCGATTTAACATTGATTTTTGTCGCGGACATGACATAATTTAAGCCATAGATCGCCAGCGCGGTAATCGCAATCAATATAAACACAAGAATCGTTTTTTTATTCGTGTTCAAATTCATCATCCTCCAAATTTCCCCACAACCAACCGGAAGGCAAATTTTTCACGTCGACGATCGCTTTAGTCGTGGGGTGTTTGAAAACCAACCGCCAGCAAAACAACCCCAGGCGATCGTCATAATTTTCTCCCCGATAGCCGTATTTAAAGTCCCCGACGATCGGATGTCCGGCCAAAGCGAGTTGTTTGCGGATTTGGTTATAACGACCGGTAACCAAATTAATCAGCAAGACGGAGAAAATCTTGCCGTCATGACGAACGGTCTTAATTTTCCGATAATTCATAACCGCTTTTTGCGCGAATCTATCTTCGGGCGAAGCCGCTTCCGCGACTATCCGCCCCCTTCTCTTAACTTTCACAAGATAATCCGTAAGCATGCCTGATACCGGCGCGTCACCCGTCACAAGAGCGACATATTCTTTTTTAAACTGTCGCTCCCTGATTTCCCGCGAAAGCCTGCCGGCGGCCTTGCTGGTCTTGGCGAAAGCCATCAAGCCCCCGACGCGGCGGTCGAGACGATGGATGAGACCGAGGTATACTTCGCCAGGCTTGTTGTATTTGTTTTTAATATACTCTTTGGCGATGCCAAGCATGTCGGGATCCCCGGAAGCGTCCCCCTGGCTTAAAACGTCCGGTTCTTTCAAAACGACAAGCAAATGATTATCTTCGAATAAGACCTTTAACTTTTCAGTTGCGGTCATAGCCGGACTCGATTTCGTTTTGATATTTTTCAAAATCGCGACGGTTTTTGATCTTATAAGTCTTGTATGTCTTTTGCGCGCTGACGCGGAGTTCGATTTGCTCGCCGTCGAAGAGATAGATAAAATTGCGAATCTTACGGAAGGCGTATACATTACCGTACCCGACCTCGCATACTTCGTCGCCCAACGAAAGAATAAAATCGCGAATGACGCGGGACAGCGCGGTTTGTTCCTGAACCCCAGGGCTTATTTGATCGATTTTTTTGCTTTGATAGTTTTTCTCCAAAAGCAAATACTTGTTTTCGAATAATTGATATTTAATCAAATCAATCATATACGGGGTCTGCTTGATCGCGTACTCGTCATATTGGTTAAAATCGTCGCCAATTGAAATCAAACGCGGACTCAAGCAAACGCTTGACGCCAAATCGTAACCTAGTTTTTCGTTTATCAGCAATTTTATCTCGCTGGGGTTTTTCATTATATAATCAATATGTTTTAAGCTTTTCCCGATTACGGGACCGTATTTGCCGGCGCGAAATTCGATAATAGTCAACTGGTTGTTTTCATCGTAACCGATGAGATCGATTATTTCATTATTGTGCCCGCTAATAACATAATCCCTCGCCAGAATGCGCAACCCAAGCAAGTCATAGGCGTTTTCCGCGATTACCGCTTTTATCACGGCCAGATCAGCGGGCCTTTTCGCAAACAAAACGGCGTTTTTGATGTTGAATAATCTTAAGTCGCTCATAATTCAGTCCCACTTGGAAATGCGTTTTTTTTCATTGTCTTCGTCCGTCGGTTTTTCTTTTTTTCCCCTGCCGATAAAGATAACGCCGAAAATATAAACGGCGGGAAACAAAACAAACATCCCGATAACCAGCCCGAAATCACGTAAAACCCCGACGCCGATGAAAACACCGAACAAAACGGCGGCTATCAATAACAAAGCATAAAAAACATACTTCATTTTTTATTGCCTCCTTACTTAAACCGCGACGAACAAACCTTTAAATTAGCCCGATTAAGAATGTTTTCGATTTTTTCCTTTTCTTCCGCCGACAAAACGCCTTTCGGCAGCGTCAAAGCGGCGTTTCGGTTTAGGTAAAAATAATAATAATTCCGCGTTTCGTATATTTTTTCAAACCCGGTTAACGGGTATGCCGATTTGACATTATCATCTTGATAAATAATATCTTCGCCGGCGAACGTCAAGGTGTAATGGGTTGCCCGCGGTCTTGCTTTTTTCATTAATGAATTAATTGCGGTTTTAATCATCACCGCGCGTAAAAACCAAATAATTACCGCCATAAATAAAGAAAAAAAGGCCGTTTGATATCGAGCATAGATAATAAATATAATACCGATTATCAAACAAACACCCGACAAAAGCAAAAATATTATTCTGGAGGGACCTTTTCGCGTCAGGTGAAAACGGAAAAAGTCCCTGATTCGCGCATCGCTGTGGGACGTTCGAACGGTCAAAAGATTACTCTTC
>DGED01000044.1:7869-45876 GCA_002385755.1 Caryophanales bacterium UBA3935
CTTCGTTGTTTTCCTCGACCACGACGCTTTCAACCTCTTTGCTTTCTTCATCCGCTTCGGTAACTTCCGGCTCGGGAAATTCGGGATGAACAAAAGTAATCGGTCTTTTCACAATGTCATGCTCGACCTTTTTATGCGGTTTTGTCTGCGCCTTCTCGTTTATAATCTTGGTGAGATCCTCCTGGGAACCTTCCAATACGGCCTCGGAGCGGCGGTCGATGATAATCGGGCTTTTTCCCGCCATTAAAATATAATATTGGGGCATTTCATAAATTTCCGTGATGAAAGACCAATCAAAATCAATCGGGGAAGTTTCGCCGCTATAATACAACAAAATCTTTTCATCGCTAATCTCGACCGTGTGCGTCATAACCCGGCGCGTGGAGAAATAACGGGCCAAGTCTTGATCAAGTTTGGTTTCCAAACTGACCAATCTATAGATTAACCAGGCCATATACAAGCCGGCTATCGCCGCGGGATAGTAGTATTTAAAACGGAAAATATCAAAAAAAATCACTATCAAAGGCAAGACAAAAAGAATGATCGTGTAAAGAAGCATGTTTCGCTTGTATTTCATGATAAACAAATTACAGTATTTCAATGCTCTAAAGTCTAATTTTGTAACAATTTTAATGCTATTCATAATAAACCTCCATAAATTATTATAACACAATACGGGATAAAAATAAAAGAAATTATTTATATTTTACCAGTAATAATGTATAATGATTACAAATATGTTCATTGCTAGGAGGTAATGATGAAAGTTTATATTAGCGCCGACATCGAAGGCGTCAACGGTATTTGCTCGTGGCAGGAAACCGACGCCGCGCACCCGCGCTATCAGGAGTTCAAAGAGCAAATGACTGAGGAAGTCCGCCGCGCCTGCGTCGGGGCAAAAGCGGCCGGAGCCGACGCGGTATTCGTTAAGGACGCGCACGATAGCGCCCTGAATATCATCTCCCACAAGCTTCCCGAATACGCGGTTCTTCATCGCGGATGGGAAGGGTCGGTTTGCAGCATGATGGCGGGCCTTGACTCAAGTTTTGACGCCGTTGTTTTTGTGGGATATCACAGCCCTTCTCAATCGGACGGGAACTCGCTATCCCACACGATGAACACGCGAATCAATCATGTTAAGATAAACGGGGAAGTCGCGAGCGAATTTTTAATCAACGGTTTGTACGCTTCCTATCTCAACGTTCCCGTCGCCTTTCTAAGCGGCGATTTGCGCCTTACGGAAATCGCGAAGAAAACGAATCCGCATATAGAAGTCGTCGCAACGAAAGAAGGCCGGGGAGGCGCAGCCGTTTCCAGGCATCCGAACGTCACAAATAAAGAAATCGAGGAAAAGGTAAAGGCGAGCTTGCAAAAAGACCTTTCGCAAAACATCGTCCCGCTTCCGCGCCGCTTCGATATTGAAATCCAATACAGAAGACCGGTCGACGCATTAGACGCTTCATTTTTCCCCGGATGCAAATTAATCTCTTCCGACACGATTTCTTTTCAAAGCGATGATTATTATCAAGTTTTGGTTATGTTCAAATTCAATTTATAAAAAAGAACCCGGACTAATCGGTCCGGGTTGTTTTATATATTCACGATTAAAATTTCAATGACTTTTTCCCTGAAAGTCCGGCAAGTCCGGCGCAAAAGATTAATAATTTCAAACATGCACGCGAAGATGATCGGATAGAAGATATTGCCTTCCAATTCGCCGCCCTCCACGGAACGGGAAATTGTTAAGTCGTTACCCATGATATAATAAGAAACCTGTCGTACCATCTCCACGATTACCGGGGATGACGTTTCCTCGATTTTTTGGGGAATCGTGATTTTCCCTTCCTTGGCAATTAGCACGAGGTCGGTCGCCACCTTCGCGAGATCCGCACTCATGATTTTCAGCGCCGACGAAATCCAGGTGATGGCGTCCAGATTACGACCGTTATCAAAAATATTTTTCGTCAGGTAAAAATTCTCGCCGCTATGAGTCGATAAATATTTAATAAATTTATTAATAAATCGATTGCCCGTCTCCTCGTCTTCGTGAGCGTTGCTTACCCCGATCTCGTGCAAGCCGTTCAGCGCCGCCTCAATTCTCTTCATGTCCCTTTCCAAAGCGTGGGCAAATGACGAGAGTTCGTCTCCCAAAGTCGAGTCGAAATTCTTTAAATTGTATTCGTTGATTTTGTCAAAATACGAGTTGTACAGTTTTTTCGCTTCCGCAAGTAATTTTTTCGTCAACCGGATTGTCGTTATCTTGCCGGCGAGCAACACCACATCGCCAGTGTTTTGCCCGAGATTAACGTGTTTCGGGTTAACGAAATTATACTTTCCTTTTTCGCCGCCCAGCATTTCGTTCGCTCGATTCGCGATAACTTCGTTGGCGTTGGAATTCATGCTCGCGCCCGAACCGCCCTGAATCACGTCGGTAACGAATTGGCCATGCAGGCGGCCGTTAATAATCTCGTCGCAGCTTAACGAAATCGCTTCCGCGACATCAGCCGGCAATAATCCCAAATCTAAGTTGGCTTTTGCGGCTGATTTTTTGATCACGGAAAAGGCCTTAATCATTTGTCTGCATAAACCGTGTTTTGTTATCTGGAATAATTCTTTTGAACGAAAAGCGCCAATACCGTAATACGCTTCCGCGGGTATTTGCACTTTCCCCAAAGAGTCTTCTTCGAATCTGTATCTCATTTCCCATCCTCGCTTCGTTTTATTGCTTCGCTTACCGCGCGAACGACATCGGCTTCAAAAACCGAAGGAATTATATATCCCGGGCTTAACCGGTCTGGAGCGACCAAATTCGCGATGGCCTCCGCCGCCGTAACGCACATCCTTTCGGTAATTTTTTTATAACCGGCGTCAAGCGCGCCGCGGAAAATTCCCGGAAAGGCCAAAACATTGTTAATTTGATTCGGATAATCGCTGCGACCGGTGGCGTAAATGTAGGCTTTGGTTTTCTTAATATCGGCTAAACTAATCTCGGGATCCGGATTGGCCAACGCGAAAACGATCGGCCGGTCGCCCATTTTATTGACCGCTTCGGGAGACAAAAGATTCCCGCGGCTCACGCCGATGAAGACGTCGGCTCCGGCAACGATTTCCTCAATCGAATCGTTTTGATAATCGTCATAAGAATCAATAATCCCGGAATTCACCAACTCCTCCACAAGCGGGATAAGCGGCTTTTTCTTGCTCACGATGCCGCGGCTGTTGCAGGCGTAGATCTTACCGACGCCCATCGCCTTGAGCAGGCGGGCGATGCTTGTTCCGGCCGCCCCCAATCCGAGCATTGCGATCGTCAACTCCGGAAACTTTTTATCCGCCAGTTTACAAGCGGAAATCAACGCGGCCGCGGTAACGACGGCCGTGCCCCTTTGATCATCGTGAAAAACAGGAATATCCAGGGTTTCGATCAAGCGTTGTTCTATTTCCACGCATCGCGGGAAAGCAATATCCTCCAGGTTAATGCCGCCGAATGACGGTTCCAATATTTGTACCGTCTTAATAATTTCTTCCGTGTCTTTCGTATTTAGAACAATGGGAATGGCGTCGATACCGGCGAATTTTTTAAAGAGAAGGCATTTGCCTTCCATTACCGGGAGCGCGGCCAAAGGGCCGACATCCCCAAGTCCCAAAACGGCCGAACCGTCCGAGATGACGGCGACCGTGTTTTTTTTTGACGTGTACAAATACGCGCGGTCGGGGTCAGCCGCTATTTCCAGACTGGGATAGGCAACGCCGGGCGAATACGCCAGGGAGAGATCTTCGCGACTGTCAAGTCTCACCTTTGAACTAACCGCGAATTTTCCACCTATATGAAATTTAAGTGATTTAGTTTTTAATTCGTTCATTTTTTCTCCAACCGTCATTTTATATTTTATCATATGTCCAAGGCAAAATAAAGGGCAAAAAGTTGTTTATTTTCATATTTGCTTTTACGAAACGAAAATACGCAAACTTGCAAAACACCCTCCCGCCATGTCATATATTGTCTTATCGGCTCATAATATTTAATAATAGGGGTGAATTTTATGAAATTTATCATCAACGGGAACAAAAAAACCGAAGGTTCGATTCGGAACAGCGGATCAAAAAACAGCGCCGTCGCCATCATACCCGCCGCGGTATTGGCAGAAGACGACGTGATTCTCCGAAATGTTCCCGACATTCATGACGTGACAACTTTGATTAAGATAATAAAAGATATCGGATACGAGATCGATTTCAAAAACAATATCCTATCAATCAAAAAAAGAAAAAAAATAAACCATCGGATTTATTCCGACGAAGTTGGCCGCCTGCGCGGGTCATATTATTTTATGGGGGCTTTCCTCGGAAAATTACAAGAAGTCGTAATTAAAAATTGCGGCGGTTGTAACCTCGGGTACCGGCCGATAAATTACCATTTGGAAGGATTTAAAAAGCTGGGAGCGAAAATTGTCAAGCGCCCGGATAAAATCAAACTCTCCGCGAAAAACCTCGTCGGATGCGAGATCGCGCTCGGTTTCCCTTCGGTCGGCGCGACCATCAATATTATGCTTGCCAGCGTGAAAGCCCGCGGCGCGACGATCATTAAAAACTGCGCCAAAGAGCCGGAGATAATTGACGTCGGCGGTTTTTTACGGGCGATGGGAGCAAACATATCGGGATTGGGCACCGAAACGATTGTCGTTAGCGGCGTTGAAAAACTAAACGGGTGCGATTACGCCATCACAAGCGACCGCATCGAAGCCGGCACTTATTTGATTATCGGCGCGATGGCAAACGGCTCCGGCGTAACGGTTAAAAACTGCCGGCCGAATTATCTCACGGCGTTAATCGAACTTTTGAGAGATGTCGGCTGTTCGGTAGACGTCGGAATCGATTCCGTCACCGTTAAAAAAGAAAAGCCGCTAAAGCCGTTTCATATCACAACAACCCCCTATCCCGGTTTCCCTACCGACCTGGGGCCGCTGATTTCCGTTCTGGCAACGCAAATCCAGGGAATGTCGACGATAAAAGAGACAATCTTCTCGAACCGTTTTTCTCATGTAAAGGAACTACAAAAAATGGGCGCCGATATTATCGTGAAAAACGACACGATTTATATCAACGGCGCGACGGAACTCGCGCCCGCTTCCCTTGTGGCCGCCGATTTGCGGGGCGCGGCCGCGCTTGTGCTGGCGGCGGGAATGGCCGAGGGAAAAACCGTTATCGACAATGTCGAAGTAATGTTGCGCGGATATGAAAAACCGGTGGAGAAACTTTCTTCCCTGGGGGTTGATATTAAGCTTGAGACATAAAAAAAGAAGACCTCAGTCTTCGTAGATCGGGTATTTTTCCGAAAGGGCATGCGTTTCATTTTTCAACCGCTTTAAAAATCCTTCGTCATCGCGTCGTTTTAAAGCCGCGTCGATGATGCGGGCGATTTCTTTCATATCATCTTCTTTGAAACCGCGCGTTGAAACGGCCGGGGTCCCCAGTCTTATGCCGCTCGTATAGAGCGGCTTTTCGTCGTCAAAGGGGACGGCGTTTTTATTGCAGGTGATGCCGACCGCGTCTAATGTTTTCTCCGCCTCGCTTCCCGTGATTCCCAATGTCTTCTTGACGTTAACGGTGAATAAATGCGTGTCGGTCCCGTCGGCGACGATATGATATCCCCTATTTTTTAACGCCTCGCTCAAAGCTCGGGCGTTTTCAACGACTCTCTTCTGATAAAGTTTGAACTCATCGCTTAAAGCCTCTTTAAAACAGACGGCCTTGGCGGCGATGACGTGCATAAGCGGGCCGCCTTGTAAACCGGGAAAAACGACGCGGTTAATCTTGACCGCAAGCGCGCGGGAATTGGTCAATATCAAGCCGCCGCGCGGCCCCCGTAAAGTTTTATGGGTTGTGGAGGTGACGATGTCGGCATACGGAAGCGGGTTTTGGTGTAGTCCCGCGGCAACCAAGCCGGCAATATGAGCCATATCGACCATCAACCGGGCTCCCGACTCTTCGGCGATCTCTTTAATGCGTTTGAAATCTATGGCGCGCGAATATGAACTGGCGCCGGCGACAATCAACCGCGGTCGATGCGATAAAGCCGCGTCTCTTAACTCTTCGTAATCAAGCATTTCGGTTTCCGGATTCACCCGGTAAGGTATGAAACGATAGTCAATGCCGGAAAAACTCAAGGGGTGCCCGTGCGTGAGATGGCCGCCGTGATTGAGAGCCATGCCCATCACTTTATCCCCCGGTTCCAATAAAACGCGGTACGCGGCCATATTGGCCGCGCTCCCGGAATGAGGTTGAACATTGGCGAAGGCGGCGCCAAATAATTCCTGCGCGCGAACAATAGCCAAATTTTCCGCCTCGTCAACGAATTCGCAACCGCCGTAATATCTTTTTCGGGGATAACCCTCGGCATATTTATTTGTCAGAACCGAACCCTGGGCTTCCAAAACCGCCTTGGAGACATAGTTTTCCGACGCGATAAGTTCGATGTTTTTTTGTTGTCTTTTCAATTCTTTTTTTAATATTTTATCTATTGCAGGATCAAAATACCGCAGGCTCATGCTACCTCCATGTTTATATTGCCGATAATTTCTGATAGTTGGCTTTCTTTTTTTCTTTATTTATTTTATTCAAAATGAGCAAGGAAAAGAGAATGTCGCTGCCGTTTCTGGTCTCGCTTAAATCGATCGCGTAATTTTTACCGCCGACAAGAATGCTCGCGATTTTTGCCTCGGTAAATATTCTCAGGGTGTCAATAAAAATCCGCGCCGCCTCGTAATTGCGCATTATCAACAAATTAATATGGGTTTGATAGATGTTGTTCGGGGAATGAGCGGAAAATAAACTTGCAAGCGCGCATGAGTCATATATGTTAATGTTATTAAATTTATCATCTTTTAGCAGCATCTTGATGATATTCATTTCCAAAACGTCGGTTTTATTGTTAAGATTGGTTATCATGGCGGCGTTGATTTTTTTAATGTTCAACGCCTTGATAACGCCCTCTGCCTGAATTATCGCTTTCTTTTTATCGTCAAAATCGACGTTCAGCCGCCTTGACGAATTGCTTATAAACAAATAGTGCCTGAGCGACGGCAAATCAATGACGTCCACCGACCCGATCTGCCCTTCTTCCTTGACATCCATTATCCGGTTAAAATAAGACGGGGGTATTTTCCCGAAGGCGACGTAATCGCATCTTCCTTTGCGGAGGAATTCATAACAAAAATCTATCGCTTCCAATTCTTCCGGGCAATCATATATGGCAAATCGGTTATAATCAATATTGTGCCTGAAACTATTTTCCATTATCTTTTTTTTGTCGCCGATGAGGATATAATTGCCGAGATTCAGACGAAGCGCGTTGTCCAACGTTTTTAACACATTAGTCTCATAGGGCATGATAAACGCAATATTCATGATAATCACCGAAAATAGTATATCCGAGGCGTCGGGAATATTTTGGTGATTTTTGACGGCGGAATTATTTCTCTTTTGAATTAAACGCCTTCATCCAACCGTAAGTGAATAAAGCCAAACCGGCGTAACCCAAAAATATAAGGCCAAACCTGTTCCAAAAAGCGGGAAGGTTTTCCGAACAAGCTGATAAAACGAAAGTGCCGATTAATGACAGCACCCCGAGTATAATAAGGACATAGGCAATTTTTTTCATATCTTACTCCAAAATATTGGTGGTAATATAATCAACTTTCCAACGGACGAACTTCTTGGCTACCGCCGCGTCGTCAACCGTCCAAACATTGACCTCGATATCGTGTTTGTGAAAGCGAGCGATATCCCGGGCGGTTAAGTTTTTGTAATGAACGTCGGCGCCGGCGTTAATGTTTTTACATAATTCGATCGCTTGCTCCGGCAATTCGCCCATTAAATATTGTAGGCGCAATTCGGGAGAAAGCCGGCGCAGCCGAAGGAGATTGGAATAGTTAAAAGATATTATCGTGATCGCATCAACCAAACCGAACGCGGTTATTTCCGTAAAAAACTGTTCAATCTCGCGATTAGTAAGTTCCGGCTTTATCTCCAAAAACGAGTGTTTCCGGTATTTGCGAGCAATCGCGAGATATTCCTTGAGCGTCGGTATTTTTAAATGGGACGGAGTATCCTGAGTGTGAATATCATATAAATTAATCGCCGATAATTCTTTATACGTGGAGTCATTGATAACATGCTTCGCCGGGGAAACTCGCGCCGTGTCGGCGTCGTGACATACGACGAAAACATTATCCTTCGTAATGCGAATATCGCATTCAATCCCGAAATAAGAACGATTACCGGCGGCAATAAAAGCCGCCGCCGTGTTTTCCCTTTCATACGCGCTATAACCTCGATGCGCGATCATTTTTACGGAGTTCCCAAATTTCTTCATTTTTCTCATCTTCCGTTCTCAATATATTTTAACTTATTAACCGGTAAATGTCAAAAAAATAACTACTCTTTTTCGAGTAGTTTATAATCATCCAGGACCAGGAGGATTCGAACCTCCGATCATTGGGTCAGAGCCAATTGCCTTACCGCTTGGCTATGGTCCTATATAAAATGGCAGGGCCATCTGGATTCGAACCAGAGATGACGGAGTCAAAGTCCGTTGCCTTACCGCTTGGCTATGGCCCTAAATTAAAAATGGTGGTGGGGGACAGATTCGAACTGCCGAACTCGGAGAGAGTGGATTTACAGTCCACCGCGTTTAGCCACTTCGCTACCCCACCCCATATTCAACCGCCTTAATATTCTACTACATTTCCGGAAAAAAATCAAGCATTTTTTGATTTTTCCTTTTAAATGACGCCCCGTAAAAACGGGGCGTCATTTTTATTTATTTAGGCTGTCATAAATGGCGTTTACCAAAATGCTTTCATAGTCCCCGCCAAGTTGCCAGAACATAATCCCGCCCAAGCCTTCCTGAATTATGTATTCGCATTTGTACCCAAGCGACACGGGATCGTCATAGGTAATCAAGGTTGTCCCGTCAAATAACCACGGCGCCTTGGCGTCATCGTCAAAATAACGTTGGAAATTAGGATTGTTTAAATAGTCGGTATAAATCTTGGCGAATGTAACGGAGTTGGCGAAATCCGCAGTCGGAAGCCCCATCCCGTCATCGACCGGATTACCGGTCACCGTCCCGATGTGACCGTAAAACGCCCCTCCGATTACTATTTTGCTTTTATCGGCGCCGGCGTTCTGATAAGCTAGGACCGCCGAGGCGGCGCTCGTTTGCGGGCTCGTTGAGTATTTCGACGGATACAAATTGGTGTGGTGAGAGGTCTTGGCCGAGGACGAATAACTGATCATATCATAAGTCATCAAATGGAAATAATCCAAATGCCCGTTGATCTCGCTGATCTCGTAATAGTTCTGGGCGCCCCAGCTGCCGGCCGGGAAAGCCGCGGTCAATAACAATTCGGGATCGACTTCGTCAAGAGCGTCCCTAAGCTCCCGGATTAGGCTAGTAAAGTTATATTTATCCTCCGGTTTGCCTTTTTCCGAACCGATATCGGTGGTCGGGTATTCCCAATCAAGATCAATCCCGTCAAGCCCATAGTTCTTAATAACTTCAACGACCGATCGCGCAAATTTCGCGCGGTTTTCCGCCGTCGCCGCCATCGGTCCAAAACCGGTCGCGCCCCAGCCGCCGACGGAAATCACGAAACGGACGCCTTTGGCGTGAGCTTTGTTTGCAAGAGTCGCCAAATTGGGCAGGTGCGAAACGCTTAATTGGTTATTAATGATGTAACCGAACGAGTAATTAATAACGTCGATCTTGTCCAGATCCTCGTCTTTCAGGGAGCTTCCCTGATAATAATAAGCGAAAACCGGCTTTTTACCGTCGAGATTCCTAAGTTCGTATTTTTCCACTTTCACTGTCTTCTTAAACACTCCTTCGACTACGACATTTTTTTGATATCTTAAAGTGGCTTCAAGCTGAACGTATTGATCTTCTTTTCTTCTGACGACCCGCCCGGCGGCGGAAATGGCGTCGGGATCGGAGCTTGTCCAGGCAAGCTGGACGGAATAGTTTCTCATGAACCTAGGCAAGGAGATATTGCCTGTAACTTCCGCGGGAATCATGGCGTCCAATTTTCCGCGATCGCATCCTCAATTATTTGGCGCGCCGCTTCTTCCGCTTCTTTTTCCGGGTCGACGACCGTAACGGTAACCGACGTTTTCGCGTCTGGGTACTCGATAAGATAAACTTCGATCACAGCCTCGCCTGCGCTTAGGGCGCTAACCAAACCGGCGTCGTCTACCGTGGCGATATCCGGGTTTAGAGACAAATACGCGACCGCCGTCTCTTCGGACGCGCCTTCAAGAAGCGCTTCTATTCGCTCCGTTTCGCCAATGTTTAGATTTATGCTTTCGGATAAAACGGATAGCGAGGGAATAATCGGGCCGATGTTATTATTATTGTTATTATTGCCGTCATTATTCTTACCGTTGCACCCTGTTGTGACGACAACAAACATAAGAATCGCGATTCTTAGCAATATCTTCTTCATGCTTCCCAATTCTTTACTAATACGTCTCAATTACAAACCCCTTACCTGGGCAATACATCTCGGATGATTTGAAAATTATATCTCATAAGCGAAAAATAATTCTCGCCTTTTTTATCTTCATCTTTGGTGATGGTTCCCAAATGATGCAAATATTTCTTCGCTTTGTCGGTAAGCCCCAGAGCTTTCAAATACGCTTGGACTATCGGCGATTCCAACTCGTTTTTCGTAAGGCAAATATGCTTTATGCCCAATGACTTGGCTAAATTAATCTTTTCGTTCATTTCGCCGGGGGAAATATCGGCGCTTTCGTTATCGTTGCGCAATTTAATGCGGGCGATGCCGTATCGGGGCTGCCAGTAAGCGTAAGCGTCATGATCGACGATAATGCTTTTATTTGCGATCGCATCGTCGCTCAAAATATCTTTGAACTCTTCGTCGAGGGTCTTTAACTTACTTTTTAACTGATTGCAATTTTCGGTGAGCAACGTCGCTCCGGCCGAATCAATATCCAAATGGGAAATAATGTTTTCTAATATAGTCTCCGCCATAATTTGCATGTTTATCGGATCCAGCCAAACATGGGGATCATAAAACACGCTTCCTTCGTGAGGATGGGAATGAGAGTGCCCGTGATAATCCTCGCTGTTTATTTCGATTAACTGCAAGTTATCAGTCAATGATATGGTCGGCACGTCGGCCAGCACCGTGTTCTTTGATTGTTCAATTACCGGTTCCAACCCCAGCCCGATATAAAATACGATCTTGCTTTTGGAAAGGCTGATAACTTCCGAGGGCGAAACCTCGTAATCGTGAACATTTTTCCCGCGCGGGTATACCGGCTTAACTTTGTAGATATCGCCGACTATTTCCCTGACTAAAAACTCTACGGGGTAAATGCTCGCGTAGATATCGACGTCCTCATGTTTGCCGACGCAACCGCTAATTAAAGGAAAAATTGAAATGAGCAATAACAAAAATGCTTTTTTCATAACTCCACCTCCGCTGGCATCTATTTCGATTCCGATTTCTTTCTCCGCTTTATTTTCAATAATTTTTTCTTTATTGTTGATTTGACTTTTAAAAATAATAACGCCAATTCCCGGGAATAAACTAGTTCCGAAAGCCACTTTTTAATAAATCCGTACGCCTTCCGCGCCCCGCGACTGAAGCGTTCAAGATCCGAATGGAGCCCGAACCGGAGCAACGCGCGGTAGATCAAGCCACCCGCGAAAAAGAAAAAAAACGTGTATATTGATATCAATCCTTCGCTCACGCGAAAAGCATAAAGGCAAGCCACAAACACCATCCCGAGCCAGTATATCGATTGAATAACATAGCCCAGGGCCGCCTTTACTTTCCAGCGCCGTAGGTAATAATGCAAAATATCGTAAGTCGCGGCGAGAAATATCCCGAACAAAGTAAAATAAACGACCAGCGCCAACTGATTTTTAAAAGTTATCATTTAAATAGTTTTGCCAGAAAGCCCTTGGTTTTCGCCGCTTGGTCTTTCGATAAATACTCTATCAAATGTATTTTGCCGGTGATAAGCAATATTTCCCTTTCAATGTCGAGATGCTTCATTTCTAAATCGGTCCCCCGAACAACCATTTTCCCGAGCACCGTGTTAAGGCGAAACTCGTTGCTGTTCAGGCTTTCGATCTTTTTCACCCCGGTTATCTGTAAATCGGTTCGGTTTTTTAGGGTGATTTCCTGGCTTGTCACTTCTTGATTCATATAATCCACCTCAGTAGATTATATGCCCGGCATAATTGAATTATTATATTAAATCCCCGAAATGCCTCTCCCAATCCTGATAGGTGATAAAACGGATCCCGTGAGCGGCGTCTTTATAAGTTAAAATCGCAATCTCGCTTTCGTTTAAATATCTTTGCACTTTATCGATAGTCGGATAAATTAACACCACTTTGACGCCGGGAAAATCCCCCCGCAAAAACCCGATCAGCTCGTCCAAATACCGTTGCCGGGAATAACCGCGCCCCGGCCGGTTTTTAGAACCGCCGTAAGCTAAATTCCAGGTATCCTTGCTGTTGATGGTAATGGCGGCGTTTAACGGGACAAATGCCGTTTTAATAAAAAAATTTTTCTCCCCGACCTCAATTATATAATCATATGTTTTCCTTTTGACGACGGTTAATCGGTACCCTTTTTTGTCGCAAAAATCGGATAGATTGGCGAGAATCTTCTTTTTTCGATAATAGAGCAACGCCAGATTCGTTATCAAAAATAAAAGAAGGAAAACTCCGACGGCGATTAACCAATACCAATATTTCGTTACTAAAATATAATTATTCATCGTTATCATCAGTTTATATTATAGATTATTAACAAAGAAATGTCAATTTATATGTTGAGATGAGAAAAATATGGTATAATACTTCCTGAGGAGACGCGAGCAATGATTGACGATGTTTTATTTATTGTGAATTTGATTCTTCTCACGACAAACCTCACTATCGCCGTCCTGCTTTTTTTTATGATTAAAAACTTGATGAAAAAACGCATTAACGAGAAAATCAGACAATACGATGATTTTAACGCCATTGCCAAAAAAAACGGGATTGTTTTTTTCGGCGATTCTTTGACGGAATTTTATTATGTTCATGAATTTTTCCACGACAGGCATGTCTATAATCGCGGGATTGCCAGCGACACGACGAGCGGCGTGTTAAACCGGCTGCGTTCCAACGTCATTTCCTTAGCGCCGCGCAAAGTGTTTCTACAAATAGGTACTAACGACTTTCATAAACGTCGCGCCGTGGAATATATCTTCTCAAAGATAAAACGTATCATAGAGGTTCTTAAGGAACATTTGCCGGAGACAAAAATTTATCTTATTTCTTTATACCCCGTCAACCCGAAAATCAAAGTATTCGGAAAAATCGTAACCTATCCGCGAAAGAATAAAAATATCGATCGCGTGAACCTTTTGCTTGAGAAATATGCCGAAGAATCCAATATTACTTACATCGACATCAATAGCAAACTGAAAAATGACAAGGGCCTTTTAAAACCCGAATACACGCTCGACGGCCTCCACCTAACACATGACGGCTACCAATTGGTTACAGATATCCTGAAAATATATATTGATGACTAAATTTGCGTTTATTTTTTCCCGATTTATGTTATAATACATTATAAATATTGATCGAAAGGATATGTTGGCATGAATAATAACTTAACGGATCAAGAACTTGTCAGAAGACAGAAAATGAATGAATTAAAATCAAAAGGAATCGATCCTTTCGGCGGCGCTTTTAAACGAACGACCAATTCGGAGGAATTGAAAATAAAATTCGCAAACCATACCAAAGAGGAATTGGAAGAACTAAATTTCCGGGCGATTGTCGCCGGACGGATTATGACCAAAAGGGGAAAAGGCAAGGCCGGTTTTATGCATTTGCAAGACCGGCACGGGCAAATCCAAATCTACTGCCGAAGCGACCATTTAAGCGAACTTGAGTACGAAATATTTCAAAAAAGCGATCTCGGCGATATCGTCGGAGCCGAGGGAGTGGTAATCAGGACCAATACCGGCGAAATAACGGTCAAGGCAACCAAGCTCACGCACCTGGCGAAAGCCTTGCGTCCCTTGCCGGAAAAATATCACGGCCTTCAGGATGTCGAGGAAGCGAGGAGAAGGCGCTATCTTGATTTAATAGTGAACGAGAATTCCCGCAAAGTCGCGTTCTTACGTCCGAAAATTATCCGCGCCTTTCAAAAATTCTTCGACGGCAAGGGTTTTGTGGAAGTGGAGACGCCGATTCTTCACACCATATTGGGAGGAGCGAACGCCCGTCCATTCGTTACTCATCATAACGCGCTGCACATGGACTTTTATCTGCGAATCGCGACCGAGCTTCATTTGAAAAGACTTATCGTCGGCGGGATGGAAGCCGTGTACGAAATCGGCCGCCTCTTCCGGAACGAGGGAATGGACTCCACCCACAACCCGGAGTTCACTTCCGTCGAGGCATACCTCGCGTATTCTGATATGGAGGGGATGATGAACCTGGTCGAGGAGTGTTTCCGGTTTGTTTCTAACGAAGTTCTTGGCGTTTGCGCTGTTGAATATCAAGGCCAAACCATTGATTTCGCAAAAGATTTTAAACGTGTCCATATGGTCGACGCCATCAAGGAAGTCACGGGAATCGATTTCTTCGCGGTAAAATCCGACGAGGAAGCCGTGGCCTTAGCCCGCGAGCATAATATCGAGCTGAAGAAGCATGAAAAATCATACGGTCATGTCGTCAATCTCTTTTTTGAAACTTACGCGGAAGAGAGAATCATCCAGCCCACTTTCGTTTACGGGCATCCAATCGAAATAAGCCCCCTGGCCAAAAAAGCCAAGGACCCGCGTTTCACCGAAAGATTTGAATTGTTTATTAATAAAAAAGAATACGCCAACGCTTTCTCTGAGTTAAACGACCCCATCGATCAACGGGAACGTTTCGAAAAACAATTGAAAGAAAAAGATTTGGGCAACGAGGAAGCGAACGAGATGGATATCGATTATATAGAGGCCTTGGAATACGGTATGCCGCCGACCGGCGGGGTGGGGATTGGTATTGACCGCACCGCTATGCTTTTGGCCAATGTCGATTCCATCCGTGATATTATTTTGTTCCCGCATATGCGGATAAAAAAATAGCCGTCATTTTGAACGGCTTTTTTTATAAGTTCAGTTCCTCGCCGATTAAAGCGAATACTTCCAATGTGGTCAATGTCCCCACGGGGATATATCCTTCAAGCAGGATATTAAATTCATCAAAAATTTCCGGTTCGCTCGGTTTTTGCTCTCGAATAATATTCTCTATTTTCTCAGTTATACCCCTGATGACGCCTCTCGTCTCGTCATTATACAAATCTTTATCCTTTAACGTGTCCTCCAAATCGCTTAAATAAAGCAAATAATTCACGAGCGCGTCGTATTCCCGGAAGGAGGCGATATTTCTTCGAAAATACTTTTCATAATACAGCTTGGTTTCCTCCAGTTGTTCGTGCAAAAAGGAAAAACCGACTTCAAAAATTACGAGTAAATCTTCGCCAATCTTTTCGCCCGCTTCCGCTCGCTCGCTTATATGATCCAAAACTACGATGACGTCATAGAACCGGTCATAGATTTTTATTTTGTTTTCCTTTAACATCTTGATAAAATCATCGTTTTGCATCACATATGCGCGATAGTCTTGGTGATTTATCATTTTTCTTCCTTAAATAATTGTTTAAACTTTACTTTTCCGCGACGGTTGGGTTTCAAATTATTCTGCGCCAATTTGCGAAGTATTTCCGGCGACCCTTCAACAATATCATCCTTCTTGATAATCAATCCCCGATCTTTATCAATATACATATAAAAGCATGTTTCTGTTTCGTAGACGCTCTCGAAATACTCCCATCCCAAAACGGCTTTTCCTTCCAACCCCTCGATAAAGCGGACGATCTTAGCCTTGGTAATCTCGATGATTTCCAATCTGTCGCCGCGCTCTTTTCGGTTTTGCCTGATAATGGCGTTGATTCTGCCAAAAGTGAATGTCGGGACCATCCCGAGAACCAAAGCCGTAAAGCCCCAAATGATATAAAGATTAATGTCCGTCGCGTCGGTAACTTTCAAAGATGCCCTTATCGCCAAAAAAAACGCTAAGGCAACGGCGATAAATAAGAAATAAATTGAGTAAGATTTCCGAAACATATGGAACAAATAAAATTTCCGGTGCATTTTTTCATCGTATTTGCTTTTTACCAATATTTTATCCATGCTATCACCTGTTTTCTTTTATATATTGTACCACAAAAGCGCCGAAAAGTGAACAAAATCATTTAAATAAGTAATGAGAAAAAGTTATGATTCGCTGAAAATATGTTATAATATTACCCGAGGTTATGAAAAATGGACTACTTGCTTAAATCATTAGTTAATAACAGAAACGTTCGCTGCTACCTGGCGAGAACCACCAATGTCTGTAACAAGGCGATTGAAATTCACGACTTATGGCCGAGCGCGGCCTCGGTCTTGGGAAAAACCTTGACCATTACCTTGATGATGGGGGCGATGTTAAAGGACGAGGAAGCGCTGACGGTAAAAATCGACGGCAACGGGCCGATCGGGCTAATAATCGCCGACGGCAACGCAAGGGGCGAGGTGCGCGGCTACGTAAACAATCCCCACGTTCATTTCAGTCGCGAAGGAAAATTGGACGACGTGATAACGATTGGTTATAACGGTTATATTGACGTGATCAAAGATTTGCGGTTAAGGGAAATGTACACGTCGACCGTTCCCTTGCAGACGGGGAACCTAGCGAAAGATTTCACTTACTACTTCCTTCACAGCGAGCAAACGCCGTCGCTCGTCAGCCTCGGCGTCACGATAAAAGAAGACAATACGGCCGAAATATGCGGGGGCATTATCATCCAGCTAATGCCGAGCGCCACGGAGGAAGATATTGTGATGATCGAAAGCATGGAAAATCAACTTAAGGAAATGTCCCGGTTATTGTTGCGTCACGAGCGCTTGGAAGATCTTATGGAGACGCTTTTCAAGGGGAATTTTCAAATCCTTGAAACAATTCCGGCTGTGTTTAAATGTCCATGCAATAAAGAGTCTTTCGCCCGCGGCATCGCTACGTTAGGCGCCGAGGAGATAGAAGACATTATAGAAACGGACGGCAAGGCAGAAGTCGTCTGCCATTATTGCCGTTCCGCGTACAATTTTGATAAGGACGAATTGAAAAATATTAAGGAGGGTTTAAGATGAAAACTTTGGAGTTCGCCCGGGAATTACTGGCGATTCCCAGCCCGAGCGGCTATACAAAAAACATCATGAAGTTTCTTGGTGAAGAATGCGGGAAACGCGACTTAAAATATCATTTCTCGCCAAAAGGCAATTTGATCATTGACTTCGCCGGCAAAAACGACCACACCGTCGGTTTATGCGCCCATGTCGACACTCTGGGCGCGATGATTAAAAGCATCAATTCCGACGGAACCCTAAAATTCACCGTTATCGGCGGACCGCTGCTGCCGACTTACGACGGGGAGTATTGTTACGTCCTTACCCGCGGCGGTAAGACTTATACCGGGACTTTTCTTTCGAACAGTCCTTCCATTCATGTTTATAGAAACGCAACGACGCTCGAACGCAAGGAAGACAACATGCACGTCCGCCTGGACGAAAAAGTTAAAAGCAAAGACGACGTTCTAAAGCTGGGCATCGCCCCGGGTGATTTTATTTCCGTGGAGCCCAAAACTGTAATAACGGAAAGCGGGTTTATTAAGTCAAGATTCCTCGATGATAAAATCAGCGTCGCCATTCTTTTCTCGGTGATTGACGAGATAATCGAAAAGCGGTTGGAGTTAAAATATAATGTCAAGATTATTATCACTGCGTACGAGGAAGTCGGGCACGGCGCTTCCGCCATTCCCGAAGTCGACGAATTGATCGCGGTCGATATGGGGTGCGTCGGCGACGATTTAAGTTGTACCGAATATGACGTTTCGATCTGCGCCAAAGATAGTTTCAGCCCCTATGATTTCGATATGACCAACAACCTGGTGAAAAAAGCCCAGGAATTGCAATTAAATTATGCCCTTGATATTTATCCTTATTACGGTTCCGATGTTTCGGCAGCCTTAAGAAGCGGAAACAATATTAGGGGAGCGTTAATCGGGCCCGGCGTCAGCGCTTCGCACGGGATGGAAAGAACCCATCTTGACGCCGTGAATAACACGATTCGCCTGATTATCGGCTATTTGACTTAAAAAGCAAACTACTTTTTTGGCTCGGCTCAAAAAAGTAGTTTTTTAATCGAAAAATTTAAATACTAATGCGTTAAAAAAGTGCCGACATTGTAAACGTCGCGAAAAATCTGTTTTTTTGTTTTTCCGTTATCGTTTTTTCGACATTATTTTTTTTATCTCCCGGTACAGTCGGTTGATCGGCAACCCCATGACATTATAATAATCGCCCTCAATCCGACGGATGAATTTACCGAAAGCTCCTTGGATGCCGTAGGCTCCTGCCTTGTCAAAAGGCTCCCCGGTCCGGATATATTCCGCGATTTCGTCCGGACTCAACTCCGAGACAAACACTTTCGTCTTCTCGACAAAAGATCGGCACACGCCGCGAAACCCAAGCGCGACGCCCGTATAAACAAAATGATGGCGGCCGCTTAATAACGCGAGCATCTCTTTCGCCTCCTCATTACTTCGGGGTTTCCCGAGAATTCTCTCGTCCAGCGCGACGATCGTATCCGCCGCGACGACAAGCGAATCGGGATGCTTGGGCATAACAGCTTCCGCTTTTTTTAACGCCGTTTCCCGCGCATACTCCCGCGGCACGACGCGATTGTTATTATCTTCGTTAACGTCGGCAGTCGCGGTTATGTAATCAAACCCCAAGCGCCGCATCAATTCGCGACGGCGGGGAGATTGGGAAGCAAGCACGACTTTCATTCTATAACTCCGCTTCTAAATATTCGCTTACCGTTTTGATGATTTGTTTGCGTTTTTCGAAGTCGGGAAACGCGCCGTTAGCAAGTTCCAAAGCCCAAATAACGGCGCCGGTAGCCGGCGGGACTTCCAAAAACAACACCCGGAATTCCTTTTGAACGTTTTTCGCGATTTCATCCTCGAAAGCTTTTATCATTATCGGGGATGCGCCCTTTACCCAAACGCTCCCGGCGAGCACGACCTCGACCGGCGGGTCAAAATCCATATTTAAAATCGCGCCGGAGACGGCCTGAGCGCAGCTGACCCCAACCGACCTTAAAATCTCTTGAGCGACGGCGTCGCCTTTTTCCGCTTCCGTGAAAACGGCGAGTGTGAGGTCGGTGTAGTCCATCTTACGTTTGGTCACGGCCTCGCTGATGGCTTCCATTAAGTAATACTTATCGCTAACGCCTAGTTTTCCCATCACGATATCGGTTAACGATGTCGCTTTTCCCATCCGATAAGCGGCGAGATATACTGACCGAACCGCCAAACGGGCGATATAACCACCGCCCGCGTCGTCGCCAACAATCCAACCGATGCCGCCCACCTGCAAATAATTCCCGCGCTTGTCGATGGCGCCGCAGGACGTCCCGGTGCCGTTAATCGAGCAAACGCCGTAACCTTTCTCGGTATTCGCTTTAATGCCCAAAAATGAGTCATTCACGACTTTAAAGCGGGAAAAACCCATTTCGGCAACGATTTTTTCAATGTTCTCCTTTTGGTTTGGGGTATCGACGCCGGCCAATCCGAACACGGCGGCCGCGATATCTTCCGGTTTTAAAGCGAGCCTGTCTAGAAGACGTGACACGCCGTCTTTCATCGCTCGGCGCGCGCCTTCATAGCCGTCTCTGAATTGCTCGTGGCTGCAGGTCGGCCCCCGGTAATAATCAATGAACGCTCCTTTATTGGTAAAAAGAAAATAATCGGTTTTGGAATTACCGCCGTCAACTCCCATAATAAATTTTTCCATAATATCACCCTTTAAAAAACTGCGGCAAATAACGCCTGTGCGCCATTTTTAATTCTTGAAAACAATCGCGCGCTTTATTGTAATCGCCAACCAACGGGTTGATGATAAGCGCCCTTATCGCCTCGTCCTCGTCGCCGCGCACCGCCGCTTTGACGGCGTGTTTCTCATAATCCTTAATCAGGCGCATCATTTCCTTGATGTGATCGTTATCGATTTTTATTTTTACGGGCTCGGCCCCCGCCTTCCCGATAACGGCCGGCACCTCGACAACGTCGTCCGCCGCCATGAAGTCAAGCGCGCCGTTGTTGAGTACGTTAACGACCTGAACGTCGCGCTTGTCATTATAGATGGAATCGACAAGATTTAACGCGACCTCCGAATAGCGGGCGCCGCCCCTTTTGCTTAGGAGCTCGGGTTTGACATGCAGCTCGCTATCCGCGTATATTTGTAACAGTTGTTCTTCAATGTCAATACATATCTCTCCCCGGCTTTTTTCCGCTTCTTTTACCTTCGCCAGCTTCGAATCTTTGTAATAATAATATTCCAAATATGAGGAAGGTATGGCGCCGACAGTTTTGATCAACTCCGCCGGAAAGCCTTTTGTCGGAATGTTTTGCATGGCCTGGCTGTTTATTCCTTGCCTTATCGCCTCGTCCAGGTAATCTTTCCCGCCCGACCTGATGGACGTAATCCAACTCAAATGATTAAGGCCGACGTAATCTATCTCCGCCTCAGTCAAATTGAGGCGTTTTTTGAGACTGTCGATCATATTTATCGGGACATTGCACACGCCGATTGCTTTTATTGACGTATGATTAAGCAACGCCTCGGTTACCATGCCCGCCGGGTTTGTGAAGTTTATCAACCACGCCTCGGGGCAGAGTTCCCGCATGCGCCGGGCGATTTCAAGCATGACCGGTATGGTGCGCATTCCTTTAAAGAAGCCGCCGATGCCGTTGGTTTCCTGACCGATCAAATCATATTTCAAGGGGATTTTCTCATCCAGCACCCGGGCGGGAAGTTTCCCGACCCTGATTTGGCATAGCGCGAAATCTGCGTCCCGCAAAGCCTCGTCCAACGATTTGGTTAGGCGCGTATCGCAGGGAATTCCGGCTGCTTTTATCATTCTTTGAGCAAGGCCGCCGACGATATTTAACTTCCGATCGTCGATATCCATTAAGTCCAATTTTTCAATCGGCAAAACATCTTTTTTGTTGATAATGCCTTCGATCAGTTCGGGCGTGTATGTGCTCCCGGCGCCGATAATGGCGATTTTAATTCCTCTCATTGATTGTTTTCCTCCCTGTTTGTATTTCAATCCAAATCATAGCCCATATCGATTAAAACTTCGCATAATACGTCGGGGTCGTCGGTCATTATCGCGTCCGCCCCCGCTTTGATTAACTTTCTCATCGTGTCCTCGTCGTTAACCGTCCAGTATTGCACGGCGATATTGCGCCGGTGAGCGCGCCTTATATATGTCTGTCTTACAAGATTTAACTTAACGCCGTAAACGTCGTAAGCGACGGGGATTTGCAGGCACACGAAACTGGAACGATCAAACAAATTAACCCCGAACATCTGGGTCAAAATAAACCGAGCGGCCTCGCCGACGCTCGCGCCTCTTAATATTCCCGGGTATCTCTCGCGCAGATATTGTTCGATTTCGTCATGAAAAGTCCCGATTACGACGCGCCTCGACAAATCGCTTTCGGGATATCTCTCATTATCGGTCAAGAGCGAATGCAAAATATCGGCGGCTCTTTTCCCTTGGTCGCCATCGTTTTTTATTTCTATTATAAAGAGCAAATCGGTATCGTAATAAGCGTCGAAAATCTCCTCGATGGTTACGATATTAAGTTTGGCCGCGCGAATTATTTCTTTTCGGTTTTCGTCCGCGGGGGCGACCAAATCGGCGTATGACCGATTCCCGGAACGGTCCGTGAATTTCGCGCCGAAATTGAACTCCCGCAATTCTTCCAATGTGAAATCCGCGACATAATAGTCCTTCTTTTCTCCTAAAACCTCCTCGGCGTCGCTGCAGGCGTTGATCGTAAAATCATGAATCGCAACCAGGCGCTCGTCCTTGGTAAGACACAAGTCCAACTCAAGAATATCGACATGACAATTGTTAATCGCGTAATCAAACGCCAGCATCGTGTTTTCCGGGTTTAGGTTTTTCCCGCCGCGATGAGCGGCGATCATCGGTCGCTCGCCCTTAGCCACGAGAAAAGGATTTTCCTCAATTGCCTTTTTTGGCGGAATAATGGCGATCGCAACCCAAAAAGCGACCAAAATCATCACAACCGCCAATAATTTCAATAATAACTTCTTTCTCCTAGTCCTCATATAAATACACCGCAATAATTATAACACATTAACCGTGGACAAGCAAAGGATAAAACGGAATTGCGGAAACTACGTTTTCATGCCGGACATAATAAAAAAGCGAAGCCGGTAAGCAGAACGCCTTAATAGCTTCGCCTTTTATTACGAGGCATACTGCGCCCCGCCCGATTAATTATTGCCAATCAACTATTACGAAACAGCGCCGCGGGCTCTAACGGTAATAAACTTATGCAAAAAGTACTCGAACACGGCTACTGTTATAAGAAATACCAGACTGCTTACCCAAGTCACATAAAAATTCACTGTCAAAAGGTCAATGATATAAGCAACTATTACCGCGAATATCGCGTCGCTTACCGTGGCGGACACATTGCCGTATCTCGGCAACACCAACAAGTCGCCCACCAGGTAATTTACTATTGCCACCGTAATCGCGACAATGAAAATCCATAACAATGTATTATCATTTATTAGTCCGAATGCAATCCAGGAGGCGATAAACGTTGCCAATATTTTTATAATCAAGCCTAAGAACGTTCGTTCCATACATAATCATCCTTTCTTTATTTTCCTTGTATATTATTCCCCGAAAATTTTATTTCCATAACAATTAATTTGCATTTATTCGATATAAAAAGAGGCGCCCGGCGCAAAAAAAAACCCATAACGGCAAAACCGTTATGAGGTTTCTATTTCAATTATTTCATACATTTCTTTCGAATCTTCTTTTTTCGCGGCGGCGTCAAGCGATTTGACCTCGATTATTAACTTTTTTTGATAATAATTAATCTCAATCACGTCGCCGACTTTCAGCCGCGTGCTCGGTTTGGCCACCCGCGAGTTGACCAGGATTTTATCGGTCGCGCTCGCCTCTTTGGCCACCGTCCGGCGTTTGATAATGCGCGAAACTTTTAAGAACTTATCCAGTCGCATCGTCTCCGCCTTCGGGTTTATCGGTCTTTTTCGCATTTTGCATCGCCTCGAGTTGCTTGCGATAAATCTCCTGTAATTCTTCTTCTTTTTCTTTCGCTATTCTCTCGGCTTCTTCTTTGGCTTTTTTCTTTTCCCACCAAGCGAGCTGACCGGTGTTGACAAGCTCATAAATATCTTCTTTGGTCAAGGTTTCAATCTCGATCAGATGCTCGGCGATTAATTTTAAGAGATCTTTATTGTCGACTAATATTTTTTTCGCTTTTTCGTAGCATTCGTCGATAATCTCTCTTATCGCCTGGTCGATTTCCAACGCCACCTGGTCGGAAAAGTTTTTGTCTTTCATATAGTCGCGACCCAAAAATACTTGGTCGGCGGCGCGCTCGTATTGAATCGGCCCGAGTTTGCTCATCCCATATTCGGTGACCATTGCCCGGGCGATCATCGTCGCCTTTTGGAAGTCGCTGTGAGCGCCGGTCGTCATCTCGTTAAACATCAGTTCTTCCGCCACTCTTCCCGCGAGCAACCCGACGATCGTATCGAGCAGCCCCGATTTCGTGCGCAGGAAACGCTCTTCTTCCGGCGTCATCAAGTTATAACCGCCATACTCGCCGCGGGGAACGATCGTTACTTTTTGCACGATCTCGGCGTTATCAAGCTTAACCCCGATAACGGCGTGTCCGGCTTCATGATACGCGACAATCCGTTTTTCGAATTCCGAGTACTTACGGCTCCGTTTCGCCGGCCCCATCAAGACGCGGTCAACGGCCTCGTCGATATCGTAAATCTTGACTTCCTTCCGGCCTTCGCGCGCCGCGAGCAACGCGGCCTCGTTAAGCAAGTTTTCCAGGTCGGCGCCGGAAAATCCCGGCGTCCTTTTCGCCACGTCCTCGAGATTGACTTTCGGGGATATTTTTTTGTTCCGCGCGTGCACCTTTAGAATGTCGGTGCGGCCTTTCACGTCGGGATTGGAAATCCTTATTTGTCGGTCGAAACGTCCGGGGCGGAGCAACGCCGGGTCCAAGACGTCCACGCGGTTAGTCGCCGCCATCACGATCACGCCGGAATTTTCCTGAAATCCGTCCATTTCAACCAGGAGCTGATTGAGCGTCTGTTCCCTTTCGTCATGGCCGCCGCCCAAGCCGGTTCCTCTTTGCCGGCCGACGGCGTCCAACTCGTCGATAAACACAATGCAGGGGGGATTCTGCTTCGCCTGACGGAACATGTCGCGAACGCGGCTGGCGCCGACGCCGACGAACATCTCCACGAATTCGCTACCCGATATCGAATAAAACGGCACTTTGGCCTCGCCGGCGACCGCTCTGGCGAGCAAAGTCTTACCGGTTCCCGGCGGCCCGACCAAAAGTATTCCCTTGGGAATCCGAGCGCCGATTTCAAAATATTTTTTCGGGTATTTCAAAAAGTCGATTACTTCTTCTAGTTCTTGTTTTTCTTCGTCCAAGCCGGCGACATCCCTGAACGTCGTCCGCGAGTGACGGGCAAGTCGGGCGCGGCTGCGGCCGAATTCAAAAGCCCGGTTCGTGCCCGCGGCTCCCCCGGCGCTGCGCATGAAAAAGATTATCATCCCGACAACCAATAATATCGGCAGGACGACCAAAACAATAATCGAGAACCAGTCAATGGAACTCATTTTTTTATAATCGACATCGACATTATTTTGCACGAAAATTGGCAAAATCTCGTTATCGAGCGAAGTCTCGGGAATCATAACAGTGTAACGGGCCTTTTGATTCTCAGAATCGCGGTAATCGCCCGAGATATTAACGTAACCGATATTATCGCCTCCGAGCGGGGTGATAGTGGCGTTTTCGATCCGGCCCTCGATCACGTATTGCCGGAAATCGTTATAATTAAGCTTGTCCGGCTTGCCCGAGGCGTTGCGCATAAATATAATAACGCCGACTATCAGCAAAGTGATTATTGCAATAATGCCGATATCGGCTTTTTTTATTCCTTTGGGTTTCAACTGTTGTGGTCCTTGTGACATTAAAATCCTCCTTATTTCTTGTAAACGGCTTCTTTAAGAACGCCGACATAGTCCAGGTTGCGGTAAAGCTCGTCATAATCCAAACCAAACCCGACAACGAATTTATTGGGGATGGTTTTGCCGATATATTTGGGTGTTACGGTATTGACCGTTCTCCCGGCTGGTTTGTCCAAAAGCGTTACGATTTCGATGCTTTTGGCGCCGCGGTCCTGGAAAAGATTCATTACTTCCTGAATCGTGAGACCGGTATCGATAATATCCTCAACAATTATAACGTGACGGTCTTTAACCGGCGTTATCATATCTTTGAGAATCATCACGGCCCCCTTGGACTTGACGCCGCTGTAACTGCTCGCCTGGATAAAGTCGATTTCCGTCTCGCATTTGATGTGTTTCATCAGTTCCGCCATGAAGGGAATGCTTCCTTTGAGAAGCCCTACCAGGATCGGTCTTTTTCCGCGATATTCCTCGGTCAGTTTCTCGCCGAACTTTTCGCAAATACCCGCTATTTCTTCCCGGGTTAAAATGATTTCATCGATAAAATCATCTTTTAAAATATCATCCTTCATATCTTTCCACCCTTATCAATATGTTTCTTTCCTTGATTTTTTGTAGGCGCCGGCTCCGGGCGATGCCCGGAACGGCGATTATTTCCCCGTCTTTCTCGATTACGAGGATTTTTTCTCTCGTTAATATGCCGATTTTTTTATCGATAAGCAAGTCTTTTATTTTTTTATAACCGGAGGAAAGTAAAATTCTGTCGCCCGGTTTCCGGGACCGGACTCTTACCGGCAACATAGCATTATTATACCATACTTCATCAGGTTTTAAAATGTCCATTTGATTTATTTTAAGAACATTTACCGATATACTGTCATTTATCGCGTATATTCCGGGCTTCGAGATTTCAACGTCGAAAACCGGTTTTATGATCTCGCCGTCATATAAACTAACGACGCCATACTCCTTCACAACCGTGAATTGGTTTTTAAAATAAACCTTCAAGTTTTTTTTCGCCGAATGGATTAATTTTATTATCTCGCCGACGTTGCTTTTGCTCGGGCGATAGCGCTTTAGGATTGCGAACAACACCTCGTACTGTAGAAATTCCGACAATTTGGCGAATTCATCGCGGGAAAAGCTGATTTTCTTACCGTCGCTTTCAATCATCTCGTTTATAATTTCTCCGACGCGGGTCGCGACGACTTCCCAAGCCCCGGTAAGCGTCTCGGAAAATTCCCGGAATTTATCGTGAATATCAGTTTCCTCCGCGACCAACGACGGGACGATATTCCGCCTAATCCGGTTTCGGGTATAAGTGTCGGAAAAATTGCTTTCGTCCTGAAAATATTTAACGCCCGTCATTTCCGCATAAGCGTAAATTTCCGCTTTAGTAATATTGGAAAGCGGCCTGACAAGCAAATAATCGCCGGCGTTAACGACCGGGGCGATCCCGGCATAACCTTTAAGACCGCTGCCGCGCATAATCCGCATGATCACCGTTTCCGTGTTGTCGTCGGCATGATGACCGGTCAATAAATAATCGGCGTTAATCTCTTTCATGACGCCGTCGAAAAAGGCGTATCTTTCGCGACGCGCATAATCCTGAAAATTAGCGTCGTCGTTCGCTTCCAAGCGATGGAGATGACACTTAATATTATGACGCAAACAAAAGGTTTTTATATATTTTTCTTCGTCTTTTGATTGCTTTCGCACCTGGTGATTTATATGGGCTACTTCGATGGCAAAGTCAAATCGCGCCTTTAGCTCTATGAAAATCTCAAGCAAGACCATCGAATCGACGCCCGCCGAAACGGCGATCACAATTTTTTTATTATTCAATTGTAATTTGTTTTTCTCAAAAAAATCAATAACGCGGTCAATCATTATTTACCTCATTATATTATTATACAATAATAGCATTTTATCTTCAATTAATTTGTTCAATTTTTAAAATAATGAATTTGAAAATAAAAAATGAGTTTTCACTGAAAACTCATTATTTTTTGAGACCGCTTTTTGTAAATAAGACATTGGATGGAAAAGAAGTGACTTTTAAGTCTTTGTCATACTTATCTTTTACCGCCTGGTTAATCATTTTATTGATTAAATCGGGAAACGGCGTTTTCTCTTCGAACAAATAAAAGGCAAGCGAGCCGGGAATCGTGTTGATTTCGTTGACGTATAGGACTTCTTCGGCGGTATCATATAAATAGTCAATCCTGATGACGCCTTGCGTGCGGAAGGCGGTCGCGATTCTTTCGCTCGCCGCGGCGACTGCGCCCACAAGACTCGGGGAAAGATTAGCGGGGATTTCCCGGCTTGAGTCAACCGGCAAGTACTTGTCGTCAAAAGTCAGAAAAGCATTCCCGCTTTTGACTTCCTCGATTTCCGAGAGTCGGTGCTCGCCATCCGTTTTCAATACCGCTTGATTTAATTCGCGATAACCGACAAGTTTCTTTTCGACGATTATATCGTCGTCATATTTAACGACGTAATTTAGGGCTTTGATTAACTCGTCGCGGTCTTCGGCGATCTTTATCCCGATGCTCGAGCCGAGCGACACCGGTTTCACAATCAAAGGATATCCCAATTCGGAACTCTTCTCCAAAACGGTGAAAACATCTCTTTTATAATCCTTCAGGCTGAAGTAAAAATAAGGAACGACGGGGAGACCGATTTCCGAAAGCAACAATTTTGTGTAGTATTTATTTTGGAGCAACGCCGCGGGAAGAACCGGGCTTCCGGCGTACGGGACGCCTAAAACATTGAAGAAACCGGCGAGACTCCCGTCCTCGACGTTATTGCCGTGAGCGACCGGAACGACGACATCTATCGGCTTTCTATATTTAGCAGGCAGGAAAGGTTTTATTCCTTTCAAGCGCAGGCGACCGTCGCGCTTATACGGAGCGACGGGATAATGTTTGAAACCGGGCTTTCGGAAAGTTTCAAGACTGTCAAACCGGGGTCCGACCCAAAACTCGCCCTTTTTGGTAATGTAAATATGAATAACGTCATAACGAGCGCGATCGATCGCGTGGCTGACTTGTATCATCGACAAAATCGAGATCTCATGCTCGACCGAATTGCCGCCAAAAACGACGGCGATTCTTTTTTTCATATATATCCCCCTCACGTTTTATCATTAAAGTAACCCCTTATTAAATTTTATAGATATCGGCGATGTCGTTTTCTACCAGAACGGTCGCCGCGGGAAATTCGCTTTTCACTCGCGCGATCGCTTCCCGGTAATCTTTGACGACGGAGAAATTGCTAAATCCGTAATCTTCAAGACCTTTCTTTATAATCAATCCCGTCGGGGACGAGATCAAAACTACGTAATCGCAAACCGCGGCGATTTTTTCCGCCAACCCGTAATTGATCTCTTTTTCAAGCGGCCCGGTCTCGACAATTCCCGGCGTGATTAATACTCGGGGTTTCTTTCCGCGGGCTAAGACTTCAAGAGCGCTCGCGAAACCGGCGGGATTGCTGTTATAGGCGTCTTCTAAAATCGTGTAACGACCGTCCTGCGCGACGCTGAGACGGTTTTTTACCGGCTCCAGACGCGCGGCCTGGAAAACTATCTCGCTTACGGGCACGCCCAATTCTTTCGCCAAGGCGAAAGAGGCGAGCAAATTATAAACATTATGACGCCCTAGAAGCAAGGTTTCGATTTCGGCCTCGCCGCCTGGATAGCGAACGGTAAATCGCAAACCCCGGGTATCGGCGACAATGTTTATAGCGCGGTAATCGGCCTCGCGGTTAATTCCGAAAGTAACAATCCGGGCGGAGGTCTTATATTCGCGGTTTGAAAGATGCTCGCAGTCGACATTGATAACGCCGACGCCGTCTGCGGGCAGACCGTCAATTAACGCCGTTTTTTCCGCGATAATATTATCCATCGACTTAAATGATTTAAGGTGTTGCGGGCCTACGGAGGTGACGACGCCGTAGCGCGGCCGCAGGAAATTGACAAGCTTTTTTATGTCGCCTTTTCGGCTCGCCCCCATCTCCGCGATAAACCACCCGTAGTCCGGGTAAAGTTTTTGATTAACGTTAAGGGCTATCCCGTTTGGCGTGTTATATGACTTGTCGGTGCAAAGAACCATTTCTTTTTCGCGCATCATGGTAAAAAGAATATTTTTTGTCGTGGTTTTGCCGTAACTGCCGGTAACGCCGATTACCGTCGGGTTGTATTTTTTTAATTTTTTTCCCGCTTTCAGTTGATAATAACGGGCGACGGCATATTCGACGGGATAAGCGATCGCCGCGGCCAAAAAAACAAACAACGGGAGCGAAAGATGAACGATCGCGAGCGACGAGTGAAGTTGCGGGAGGGGCAGGAGAAAATGCAAAAGCGTGCCGGAGATAATCGATATTAAAAAAAGCGTGACCAAAAGCCGCCGGACGCGCGGGGTTATTTTCAATTTGATTATCGGCGGGCGTTTTTCATAAAAATATAACAGCGCCAGGGAGTAAATTAAATACAAAAGTTGCGCATACCAATACCCGGCCAGAAAAACCAACGGCGCTAGCGGCAGTAAAAACACCCCGTTCCGGTAATAATAATATTTCAAAACCAGGGGAATCGATGAAAAGTGGTAATGACTTTGTTGGAAGAGGTTTGCCAAACGCGAAATCATAAGAAGTGTCAACAATACCCCGAAGAATAAAGAAAAATATTCAATGATGTTTTTTAGAATTTCCATAGCCGCCCTCTATAATATTTTTTTTAGCGCGCGCAAAAATCTCTTTTCTTCCTGCAAGAAACAAAAATGACCGCTGTTATAAAAAGTGATTAATTCGGAACCGCGTATTAATTTTGCCATTCGCAAGCCGTTCCGATAAGGAGTTTCCTCATCAAGCAAACCCCAAAACAAATACGCGGGGCAATTTATTTTTTTCATGTCTTTTCGGGAGTCGTGGTTAACCGCCTTTACCAGGATCTCCCGCATGACTCCGGTTGATTTCCGGTAATCGGCGGATCCCGAATTTGCGATTAATTTTTCATGCTTTTTGGGAAAGAAATCTTTATAAACTTTTTTCAATATTTTGTAACGATATACCCGCAATCGCAGAAAAAAATTACGTTTTCTAATGCCGGCGGAACTGACCAGGATTAATTTCTCGGCCCCGCTTTCGGCGCAATAATTAAGAGCGATTCTCCCGCCGAAAGAATGAGCCACAATAACCGGGTTTGTTATCCCAAGCTCATCCAGGAGTTCCTTGAACGCCGCGGCATAATCGGAAACCGACATTGCCTTCCGCGGTATTTCGCTCTCCCCGAATCCGGGCAAGTCGATTCCCAGGACGCGGTATTCCGCCGCCAAAGCAGTCGCGATTTTTTCGAAACAGGAAAAATCTTGCCCCCAGCCGTGCAAAAAAACAATATCTTTCCCGGTCCCCGAAGAATAATACGCCACTTTACCGAAAGTCGAAACAAAAGTGTTTTTTTCCATATACAATTATATGTTTTTCCAAGCGTTAGTATACTTGCAACGCCTTCAAGAAAAAGGTCGAAAATATAATCGACCTCATCTAATCTTTTGAAACAAAAACTTTATACTTTAATAACTTATCATTAAAATCTTTGTAATCATGGAATATTTCCAGTATTTCTTTTCTTTTATCTTCATCGTATATCGAGACGTATTCCTCGTCAAAAATGAAATAATCTTCCGACTGACCGGAAATAATCATTCCGTCAACGTAAATGTCGTGATTGCGCGGATTGTAAGTGAAAGTCGGCGCGTCAGTCAAAGCGTCGACGCCAAAATAGTATTTCGAATCCAATCCGAAAAGATTGGCAACGGTTCGCGCCGTGCAATTGGTTCCGCGCACCAGAGAAACGACTTGCGGTTCCAAATCCCCGCCCTCTTTGATTATCTCGCCGGAAGGATCGTAAATAATAAAGGGAACGTTTTGAAGGAAACGACGCTGCAGTAAACGTTTCGAGAGCTGGTCTTCAACAGAAAACGAAACATCATTGATTTCATTTGCAAAGAGCTCGGGGCTTTCGATGAACATTTCAAATATATCAATACCGCAGCCATGATCGCCGTATAAAATCACGATCGTGTCGTCCGCCAACCCTTTTTCCTCCAAACTGTCAAACAAAACGCCCAAAGCGTAATCGGTATAACTGACATGTTCCAAATAACCCGTGTATTGCGCGTTGTCGATTATGCTGTCTACCAGTTTAAAACCATCGGGGAACAAGTTTTCTTTTCCGGAAAACCAATTATCCTCGCTTTCTAAAGGTTTGTTATAAGGCGTGTGATTGGAAATCGTAATCGGAAAAGCGAAAACCGGACCGTCTTGCGCGTATTCTTCCATAAGAGCCACCGTTTGACGAAACATGTCGGCGTCGTTTAAGAAGGTGTGCAGTAATTTTTCAGGGTCAATATCGAGTTTTTCCGTGGAATAATGCTCGTCAAACTCGTATAAATGGGGATGCGTCTTTCCCCTTTCATAAAACGCGCCGATATTGGCGTGAACGGAAAACGATGAATAACCTTTTTCCCGGAACAATTTCGGCAATGTCTCGTAATCGCCGTCGAAATAACTCGTGACGGTAAGATTCTTGCCGACGGGAATAATCCCCGTCAAAGCGGTAAATTCCGCGTCCGAAGTGTTCCCGATACCAACTGAGTGATAGTAATTATTGAAATACACGGAATTTTTTAAAATGCGATTAAGGTTCGGCGTCACTTCGACCGCTTCCCCGTTAACGTCTATCGTCAGGCCGATAACGAAATTATTCACCGACTCCATTTGAACCATAATCAAATTTTTCCCGGCAAAAATGTCGCCGTAAGGGCTGTTACCGTAAACTTTGCCGTCGATTGGGTTTACTTGCTCGCTGTTTTTATATTGCTCCAGCTTCTCGAGAACCTCTTTTTTCTTTTCCTCGGGATAAATCTCGTCGGTGAAAAAATATGAGTATGCGTCATAAAGATAATAATTAAAAAATCCCGTCGCCTGGACGCCGTAAATCGGCGTGGCGTTGTCTTCATACCACGTATCGTCGATATCGACGATATAGGCGCTGAGACTGTTCCCCATCATTAACAACCCGATGGAAAGCATTAAAGTCCCGATATAAAGACGGTTAAGACCGCCGACGACCGACGATTTGAAAAACTCTTGATTCTTTCGATTTCGAAAGAATAGTAAAATATAAAGAGTGATAATAACCGCCGCCGGCAGCAGAAATATATATTTCGCCTTTACGAGCAAACCCGGCAACGCCTTCACCAAAAACACGAACGCCTGATCGCCGGCCGGGGTTTTAAATGTTTGAAGGTTATAGAACGAGAAGAAAGTTTTGTAATAAAAAATGTAAACCGACAAACCGATATACAAAACGCAAAAAAAGATTGACGTAATCATCAAAAACTTTGCTCTTTTATAATCGGTTTTGAAAATAAGAATTGCCAATCCCAAAAACAAGATAATAAACCCGAAATCCCCAAAAAAACTGTTAATGAACATAAAAAAAGTCCGGGGGTAAGGATTAATATCGGGAAAAACAAAATCGGCGGTAATTAAATAACTGCTTAAAATATGCAAAAAAACAAACGCCAGGATAAATATCATTTTTTTCTTATTCATTTTTTTCGTTTCCATATCTAGCTTTCTCCACTATCTCCTATACGCGGTAATTGGCGATTAAGAAGTAATTGATAACGGCCAAAATTAAAACCGCCAACAATAACGCCATATTAACATAATACGTAATGCTCAAATAAATTATTATTAATACCAGACCGCTCACGACGATCGAAAACAATACGTAAAACACTTTTTTTCTCATTTGAATGATTCCGAGAATAAAGCCGCTAAAAGATATCAATAAGTATATTAAAGGCAAAAAGATTATTTTCTTGAAATCAAATAATTGAGGTAGCGTCAAAGTGTTTCTGATAACTTTTTTATAAATAAACATGTAATAAGCGACTAAAAACAAAGATATCATAAGGGAGATAAGCGTGTTAAATAAATAATTTCGGTAGATTCGCTTTCTTGTCACGCCCACTTCCAACTCGCTGCGCAGGTGCTTTTTTGTTAAATTGTAACTGTAAATAAAACCGACCAGGGCGAGCGTTCCGTATATATTATATATAAGCATCGTGTTGTCCAGGTCAATATCCTCAAACAACACGATTGCCGTCATTATTAATAATAACGCCGACACGAACGCGACGACCAATTGCGCGAAATAATTTTGCGTCAGTCTGTGATATTTTTCATATTTCATGTCTCAAACCTCGCAACATACTTATCTATCGCTTCCGCGGGCACCGCCTCAAGCGACATCTCTTTCTCCAGTTTCCTTAATTCCGCCCGCGTCAAATAATTAAGAAAAATAGTCTTCTCCTCGTCTTGATAAATGACATTCTCAATATCTTCCGGCTTGCCTCGGACCACGACCAAACTGTCATCGCCGCGGGCGGTTATGATTTCCCCGGTATAATTGGAAAAAAAGCAGATTCGGTCCAATTTGCCGGCAAACGCCGCCAGGTTATCCGGCCCGAGAATCATGAGGTCAAATTTGCTTTTATCGGTTAATCCGGCCGTTACGAAGTCGATATCGGATTGCATGGAAAGATTGATCGTCGGGTTGTTGATAATAATAATGGACTTGTCTAACGAACGCGTCAAAGCGAAATTCACAAAAGTATTTCCCACTTTCGTATATCTGTAAACATGGTTGACTTCGGTTTCCCCGCGAATGTCCAAATGTTCCGAAACGCGTTTAAATTCATCCTTATTAAAGTCAAGATTGTATTTCTGGCGAAATTTCTCTTTGAGATAATTAAGTTTCAATGTCGAAAGGTATTTTTTCCGAAAATCAAAATACAGCCGCGCCTGGAAATACTCCTTATTATCATATATATTGTTGTCGTTGTAAAAGCATGAGTTGTTATTGTTATTGATTCCGGCGATAATATCAAAAAATCTAGCAATAGTTTTTTTATCATACGACCAAAAAGCGACCGCTTCCTTGTTTATAAATTCAATATTGATCGTATAGTTCGCCAACCGTAGATTTTCAACCCTTAACACCGTCATGACAATAAACTCCTTAATTAATTATACTAAAAAACAGCCAAAAAATAAAGCCAATTTTAAATAAACTCATGTTATAAAAAAAACCGCTAAAGAATATTCTCTTTAGCCGTTTTTATTAACCGATTGACCCGGTCATTTCTAATTTTATCAATTGGTTAAGCTCGACGGCGTACTCCATCGGCAATTCTTTTGCAAACGGCTCGATAAAGCCCATCACAATCATCTCCAAAGCTTGTTCCTCGGTCAAGCCGCGGCTCATCAGATAAAACAGTTGATCCTCGCTGATTTTTGAAACCGTCGCCTCGTGCTCGATTCTAGCCTTCCGGTTCTTCACGACATTCGTCGGCAGCGTGTCGCTTGAGGAAACGCCGTCCAAGATAATCGTGTCGCATTCAACGCGCGAATGGGCGTCGGCGGCGTTTTCCCCGCAACTTACTATCCCGCGGTAATTTACTTTCCCGCCTCCCCGACAGATCGATTTTGATATAACCTTGCTTGTCGTGTTCGGGGCGAGATGAATCATTTTGGCGCCGGCGTCCTGAATCTGGTTGGGACCGGCGTAAGCGATTGATATCGTCGTGCCCTTGGCTTTTTCGCCTTTTAAAATACAGGCCGGATATTTCATGTTGATCATTGAGCCGATATTGCCGTCGACCCACTCCATATGAGCGCCCGCCTCGCAGACCGCCCGTTTTGTAACCAAGTTGACGATATTGGTCGACCAGTTTTGGATTGTCGAGTAGCGACAATACCCCCGGTTTTTCACGATAATCTCAACTACGGCGGCATGCAAAGAATCTTTGGAATAAATCGGCGCGGTGCAACCCTCGACGTAATTCAGGCTCGCGTCATCATCGACGATAATTAGCGTCCGCTCGAATTGCCCCATCCGTTCCGAATTAATGCGAAAATATGATTGAAGCGGTTTTTCCAGTTTAACTCCCTTGGGAACGTAAATGAAAGAGCCCCCGCTCCAAACCGCGGAATTAAGGGCGGCGAATTTATTATCGCCGTAAGGAACCACAGTCCCGAAGTATTCCCTGACGATATCCGGGTACATGCGAACGGCGGTGTCGGTATCGCAAAAGAGAACGCCGAGTTTATCCAATTCTTCAAGCGTGTTATGATAAACGACTTCCGATTCAAATTGAGTAGAAAGCCCCGCCAGGTACTTTCTTTCCGCTTCCGGGATGCCGAGTTTTTCAAAAGTCTGTTTGATTTTCTCCGGCACCTTGTCCCAGCTGCTTTCGACTTCCTCGCTTGATTTTATATAATACGTGTACTCGTCAAAATCAATAAAATCCAGACTCGGGCCAAAATCAGGCATCGGCATCTCGATAAATTTTTGATACGCCTTTACCCGAAAATCCAACATCCAATCAGGTTCGCCCTTATATTTTGAAATCGCCTTGACGACATCAAGGCTTAGGCCTTTTCCGGTATTGACGACGCTCTCGGCGTCGGTTTTAAAACCGTATTTATAATCCCCGATAATTTTGCCGATATTATCTTTCATTTTCTTCTCCGTCCAAAATTTGTTCCAGCGCTTTCCACGGCAGGGCGGCGCACTTAACGCGGGCTGGGAATTGCGACACGCCGCGGTAAACCGCCGCTTCCTCCAATTCATCCTCCCCGTCGACTTCCTCGCCTTTAATCAAAGCGTAAAATTTTTCGATTATGCTTTTTGCTTCCCGAACCGTTTTTCCTTTCAAAAGTTCGGTCGCGATGCTCGCGGCCGAGCAGCATATGGAACAGCCGTTCCCTTCGAAATTAATCTCTTTTACTATTCCGTCTTCTACTTTCGCCTCCATAGTCACGTCATCGCCGCAGGACGGATTGTACAAACGCTTCTGAGAAAACCCCTTCAAACCTTTGTTGCGGGGGTATTTATAATGTTCGATAATGACTTGTCGGTATAAATTCTCTAAATTGTTCAATAATGCTCACCCGATACTTTCCTGAAAAAATTCACGGCTTCCTTAACGGTCTCGACAAACTTGTCGACATCCCGATAATCATTGTAAATGTAAAATGACGCCCGTAGCGTTCCCATGCATTCCAACCACTTGCTTACTAGTTGGGCGCAATGGTGGCCCGCCCTAAGACATATATTGTTTTCATCAAAAACCGTCGCCGCGTCATGGGGATGAACTCCCTCGATATTAAAGCTAATGATCGGTATTTCTGCCCCGGGGTTATATAACTTTAAGCCGGGCAAACCCGCGAGTCGATCGATAGCGTATTGGTGAAGCATTTGCCCGTGGCGAGCGATGTCCTTCAACCCGATACTGTTAACATATTCGACGGCGCGGGCAAAGCCTAGGGCCTCGGCTATCGGGGGAGTTCCCGTTTCGAAGCGGAACGGCGCGTCCTTAAAAGTAACTTCATCCTTGCTAACGGAAGCGTTCATGTCGCCGCCGTATTCCAACGGGTCAAGGGTTTCCAATATTCGCTTCCTCCCGTAAAGAGCGCCGATCCCGGTAGGGCCTAGCATTTTGTGCGCGGAAAAAACTAAAAAGTCACAATCCAAGTCATTTACGTCAATTTTAATATGCGCGGCGGCCTGCGCCGCGTCAACGATGACGACGGCGTTGTTGCGATGTGCCAAGGAGATTATTTCTTTTATCGGGGTAATGTAGCCCATTACGTTGGATACGTAAGTTAAGGCAACGACCTTGACTTTCTCGTCCATGACTTTCCGGAAATTTTCCGCGGTTATCCGACCGTCGCGGTTAAGGGGGACGAAACGCAAAACCGCTCCTTTTCTTTGACTTAACTTAAGCCAAGGCAAAAACGAGCTGTGATGCTCCAACTCGGACGTGACGATAACGTCGCCCTCATTTATATACTTATCCCCATACATCAGCGCGATCATGTTTAAGGCGTTGGAGGCGTTTTTGGTAAACACTAGCTCGGAAGGATCGCAATTTATGAATCCTGCGATTGTTTTCCTGGCTTTATCATACTCCTCGGTCGCCCGATGGCTTAAACTATAAACTCCGCGATGAATATTCACGCCGTACTGACTGTAATATTCGTTCATTTTATCCATAACGATTTGCGGCGTGAGCGATGTCGCGCTGTTGTCCAAATAGACAAGATTGGGATATAACCGGTATAGCGGAAACATATCCCTAATCTTTTTTACATTAAACATTTATTTCACCCCTAAAGATTCTGATTAATCTTACGCTTCATATAATCAATCGATTTGTCGTCGCGCAGGCCGTTAAAAAAAGGGTTGATGAAACCGGAGACGATTAACTTCTCCGCGTTCGCATAAGTAAGGCCGCGACTCATTAAATAATACAATTCGTCCTCGTTAATAGCCCCGATGGAAGCTCCGTGCGAGGCAATGACGTCATGTTCGTCGATTTCCAAAAAGGGGTTAGCGGCAAGATGCGCGTCATCGCCAAGAATCAAGCCCTTGGTCTTCTGCGTTAATGAAGCTTTTTTAGCGCCTTTCGCGATAATGCCGTTGCTTTTAATGTCCAAAACCGACCGGCGCTTGCTTATTCCGTAATTATTCATCATCGAGAATGTGCGCGGGGCCCGGTGATGGATATCGTATTGATGATACTGTGTTTTTCCGAAAGTATTAATCGTGACGTTTAACATTTCAATTTTCGCGTTTTCACTTTGCAGGAAAACATTATCAA
>DGED01000044.1:46041-47412 GCA_002385755.1 Caryophanales bacterium UBA3935
ATATTAGTATTTGTTATAAACCTAATTTCACCTGCTAAATCGCCATGTTTGAATCGGACGTAATTCACGGAAGAGTTTTCGCCGGCATGAAAATCAATCTTTATAGCGGGGTCATTGCCCAGAAAATAATAAAACTCGAAAAGGGTGACTTTTAGTCCCGCTTTCACGTCAATCCTAATCTTGGTATCCGCGTCAATCAAATGAATGATTTTATACGTCCCGTCATCCTTTATAGTAAGGTCTCGGGCACCGTCGCCGGCGAGAAATATCCCGTTCTTATAGATGGAATAATCATCCCCGGGCGCGATTAGGTCGTTTTTTACCGTTTCCACCATGAAGAATTACTCCCTTAAGCCTTTAAAAGCGCAATCCTTCAAAACGCTGGAAACCGGTTTGGCATCCCCGTTTTCTAAGCCCAATTCGGCTTTAACCCATTCGTAACCGTCCTTGTCAATTTTCTCTATTAATTCCGTACCGCCGCTCATCACGATCCGGCCTCCCATCATAATATGGACGTAATCGACATCGATATAATCCAAAAGTCTTTGATAATGGGTTATGATTAGGGCGCCGAAATCGGGGCCGCGCATTTGATTGATATTGTCTCCGACGATCTTTAGGGCGTCGACATCCAGCCCCGAATCTATTTCATCCAATATCGCGAAGTTCGGTTTTAACATCTTCATCTGCAAAATCTCGTTTCGCTTTTTCTCGCCGCCCGAAAACCCCTCGTTCAAGTAGCGGTGCGGCAAGTCGGGGTTCATTTGCAAATCATTAACCACCCGGTCAAAATGCTTGATAAAGCGGTATAACGATAAACGTTCTCCCTCCTTCATCCGCGCCTGTAATGCCGCTTTAATAAAATCGGCGTTGGTGATGCCGGAGATTTCATAAGGATGTTGCATCGCGAGGAAAATGCCGCGGCGGCTTCGCTCGTCCACGGTTAAGGGAAGTATGCTTTCATCGTCCAAAAGAATATCGCCCGCGCTAACTTGATATTTATAATAGCCCATAATCGTCGATGCCAAGGTCGACTTGCCTGTCCCGTTCGGCCCCATGACGGCATGGACTTCGCCGGTTTTAATTAATAGGTTAACTCCTTTTAAGATCTCGAAATCATCGGCGGTTGTATGTAAGTTCTTAATTTCCAGCCTGCGCATCGTACACACCTTTATATACATATTTTCTGCTTTCAACTTTGTCGTTGAAGGCGAAGTTGTCTTCCAGTCCTGCGGAAACGTATATCTCGTAATCTTTTCCGGGTTCCTCGGACTGCAAAACCCAGATAGTTTCAACGTTAAAATCGAGCCCGTCAATCATTTCCATCGCCTTCTCAATTCCCAGCAGGAACAAAGTCGTGCTTAGAGCATC